>JALWRJ010000525.1 GCA_026994125.1 Cyclobacteriaceae bacterium
CCCCTTATTTTTAGGGAGTAGTTAGTACGAATTACCTAACCAAGCTTAAATAAACCATGACAAAAATTATTATTGCCGAAGATTTTGAAGACTATATCAATGAATTAAGTGCTATGCTGGGCAAGCAAGAACGTATTGAAATAGTTGGCACCGCTACCAATGGTATTGAGTTGCTTAACTTATTAAAATATGTAGAAACAGATATCATTTTTATGGATATACGGATGAAAATGATGGATGGACTAGAAGCGACCGAAAAAATCAAGGTACAATACCCATCTATTAAAATTATGATTCTTTCGAGCTTTAATCGAATAGCATACGTAACAAAGGCCATACAACTAGGGGTAGATGGGTACATTTTAAAACATGAAGGAGAGGATATTTTAAAATGCATTGATTTTCTCATTCAACAAAAAACTTATTTTTCGCAATCGGTTATAAAAACCATGGCTACTGTTATAAAAAAACAACCAGATAGTAAACAAATTGAGTTGTCTAAACGCGAAAAAGAAGTACTTACCTTAATAGGGAATGGGTTATCTTCCTTGCAAATAGCCAACATTTTATGCATAAGCACCCATACCATAAATTCATACCGTGCCAGTTTACTCGAAAAATTTGCAGCCAGCAATGTTGCTGAAATGGTAAAAAAAGCAACGTTGACCGGTGCTTTAAATGAGTAGAGTCAATGGTGTTGAAGAATAATGTTTTTTTAAGTCTATACTAATTGAATTTAACTTTAAAGTTTAATCTCAACTATTAAATTAAGCATTACTAACATACTCTTATGCAGTTTTAATATGCCTTTTGTGTGTAAGGCCTCAAACACTCCATCCTGCCTTATGGTTGCTTACGCTAAACCTGTAGCCTTACACGTACCATTAGCCCAACACACGAAACCAACACCTTTGTACCCTAGGCAAGGCTTAGTATGCATCAATTAATTTTGAACTCGTGTTTTGGTTAAATAGTACTAAAATCAAAACTTTCTAAAAAGGCAGTGGTAAACTTGCCCGATTTAAAACCTTCATCGTCCAGCAGTTTAATATGGAACGGAATCGTGGTTTGAATCCCCTCAATCACAAATTCCTGTAAGGCACGCTTCATGCGGGTAATTACTTCCTCCCTGGTTTGGCCACTTACAATGAGTTTGGCAATCATAGAATCGTAATTGGGGGGTATGGTATAACCGGCATATACATGGCTATCAATACGTACTCCGTGGCCACCGGGCATGTGCAAGTTAGTAATTTTACCGGGCGAAGGCCTAAAGTCTTTGGTAGGGTCTTCGGCATTTATGCGGCATTCCATACAGTATAACTTTGGAAAATAGTTTTTGCCCGAAATAGGCACTCCGGCAGCTACTTTAATTTGCTCCTTAATCAAATCAAAATCGGTCACCTCTTCGGTTATGGGGTGCTCTACCTGAATACGGGTATTCATTTCCATAAAATAGAACTCCCCGTACTTATCTACCAAAAACTCAACCGTGCCTGCCCCTTCGTATTTAATAGCCTCGGCCCCGGCAATGGCTGCCTTGCCCATTTTTTTACGCAATTCATCACTTACCACAGGCGAAGGAGTTTCCTCTACCAGTTTTTGGTGCCTGCGTTGTATGGAGCAGTCCCGCTCCGAAAGATGGCAGGCCTTGCCCCGGCTATCGCCAATAATTTGAATTTCGATATGGCGAGGTTCTTCAATAAATTTTTCCAGGTACAGGGCATCGTTGCCAAAGGCGGCACCCGATTCCATACGGGCATCGTCCCAGGCTTTTTTAAAACCCGACTCATCGTGCACAATGCGCATACCACGGCCACCCCCACCAGCTGTGGCTTTAAGTATTACAGGGTAGCCTACTTTTTTAGCGAGTTTTTTACCTTCGGTTACCGATTTAAGCAGCCCATCGGAACCGGGTATGGTAGGTACTCCTGCCTTTTTCATGGTAGCTTTAGCCGAGGCTTTATCGCCCATGCCGTTAATCATTTCGGGGGTAGCTCCAATAAATTTAATATTGTATTCGCGGCATACTTCCGAAAACTCCGCATTTTCGGCCAAAAACCCATAGCCCGGGTGTATGGCATCGGCATTGGTAATTTCGGCTGCGGCAATAATGCGTGGTATGTTTAAATACGATTGGTTACTGGGGGCTTCCCCAATACAAATGGCTTCGTCTGCAAATTTTACATGCAAACTTTCCTTATCGGCCTTAGAATACACCGCTACGGTACTTATTCCCATTTCGCGGCAGGTTCTAATTATGCGCAGAGCGATTTCGCCCCGGTTGGCAATTAATATTTTTTTAAACACAATCGGTTCGTTTTAGGTTAAGACGGATCGATTAAAAACAAAGGCTGGTCGTACTCAACAGGCGAAGCATTTTCTACCAATACTTTTACCACCGTGCCACTTACTTCCGATTCAATTTCGTTAAACAGTTTCATGGCCTCAACAATACAAACCGTTTGCCCGGCCGATACCGTATCGCCTACATTTACAAACGGAGCCGACTCGGGGTTTGCCGAGCGGTAAAAAGTGCCAATCATAGGCGATTTAATCTCTACATACTTAGCGTTATCGTTAGCAGGAGCAGTCGTTTCTGGAGCCGGTGCAGCAGCAGCCGGAACAGGAGTTGCTACCGGTGCCGGGGCAGCCGCCACCACAGCGGGAGCCGCAGCCTCCACTATTTTGGGGCCATCGGCATTTCTTTTTACCGAAAGCTTAAGCTCTTCGGTTTCTATATTTACTTCGTTTAGGCCTGTTTCGGCAATAAAATCTATAAGATCTCTAATTTCCTTGGTTTTCATAATTACTAGGTATTTATTTTACGCGCTCCGAATAAGAGCCTGTTCGTGTATCTACTTTAATTTTTTCGCCCTGGTCAACAAATAAGGGCACCTGTATTTCGGCACCGGTTTCCAGTGTAGCAGGTTTAGTTGCATTAGTAGCTGTGTCGCCTTTAATACCGGGTTCGGTATAGGTAATTTCTAACACTACAAAAGGAGGCAATTCGCAGGTGAGGGCTTTTTCCAGTTCGGCATGAAAAATCACTTCCACTTCCTGGCCTTCCTTTAAAAACGGAGCCCCGCTTATTAGTTTTTCTTCCAACGAAATTTGCTCAAAGGTAGCACTATCCATAAAATGGTAGCCAATATCATCTTTATACAAATACTGGTGAGGTCTGCGTTCAATACGTGCCGTTGTTATTTTATGCCCCGAAGTAAAGGTGTTATCAATTACTTTACCTGTTTCAATATTTTTAAGTTTTGTTCGCACAAAAGCCGGGCCTTTACCGGGTTTAACATGCTGAAACTCCGTAATCACATACAGCCCATGATTAAATTCTATACAAAGTCCGTTTTTAATATCTGCAGTAGTTGCCATAATATCAGTTTATCCTTATTAAGTTACTTGGCATCGTAGGCCCATTTTACATAAATAGCACCCCAGGTAAAGCCACCTCCAAAGGCAGCAATTACCAAGTTATCGCCTTTTTTAAGTTGTTTTTCGTAATTCCACAATAGCAAAGGTATAGTACCCGAAGTGGTATTTCCATAGCGTTCAATGTTCATCATAACCTTGGAATCGTCCACGCCCATTCGGTTAGCGGTTGCATCCACAATACGTTTATTGGCCTGGTGGGGCACTAAAAAGTCCACATCATCACCGGTAAGCTGGTTTCGCTTCATAATTTTTTCGGCTACATCGGCCATGTTGGTTACCGCAAATTTAAATACCGTTTTGCCATCCTGAAACACAAAGTGCTCGCGATTGGTTACGGTATCTAAGGTGGCCGGGTGCTTACTACCACCGGCTTTCATGCGTAAAAACTCAACTCCTTTGCCATCACTTTGATGGATGGAATCGATAACTCCCAGCCCTTCGGTGTTGGGTTCCAACATAACAGCCCCGGCACCATCGCCAAAAATAATGCAGGTAGTACGGTCGGTATAGTCAATAATAGACGACATTTTATCACCTCCTACCACAATTACTTTTTTGTAGCGTCCGCTTTCGATGTACATAGCCGCTGTAGTTAGGGCATAAATAAACCCCGAACAGGCAGCCCCAATATCGTAATTAAACGCATTTACCAATCCGGTTTCGGCCGCTATCAGGTTGGCCGTAGCCGGAAAAATATGATCGGGTGTTACGGTAGCACAAATTAAAAGTTCTACCTCTTCGGGTTTGGTATTGGTTTTAGCCAGTAACCCTTTTACGGCTTCGATGCCCATTACCGAGGTTCCCTTACCTTCTCCTTTTAAAATTCTTCGCTCTTTAATGCCGGTACGTGTGGTAATCCATTCATCGTTGGTATCTACCATGGTGGCTAATTCATCGTTGGTTAGGATATAATCGGGCACATAGCCTTGCACGCCCGTTATGGCAGCTGTAATTTTTGTCATGTTAAAAAAATGAAAAGGTGGGGGAAATTTTGTGAGAGTATAACATACCAGCTTGTTTTTTGCTATGCAAATATTGAAAATTATATGCCAATTTTAACTGATTGTTAACACAATCCACAATCATAGCAAAATCATTATACATCATATTTGTATAATCACACAATTGGGCTACATACCCGGGTATGTAAGCACAAAAAGCCTCCCATAAAATGGGAAGCTTTTTAGTTGGTATCAGTTGCAGGTAAATGCGTGTCATGCCAGTTGGCATACCTTAAAGCTTATACCGCTACTTCTTTTTCGATAGCCGGTTTACCTTTATAGTACCCGCATTCTGCACATACACGGTGCATTAGTACAGGTGAACCACAGTTAGAACACTCCATAAACGTAGCAGCAGTTGCTTTGTAATGCGTTCTCCTTTTGTCTCTTCTTGATTTCGATATTTTTCTCTTAGGATGCGCCATTTTTATATACTTATTTTAAATCTTTCAATTTTTTCCATCGGGGATCTACCGGCTCGTTGGGTGTTGTTTGGCTGGTTTCAGAGGAGTAAATAAACTCATCTTCCCCTGTTTCGTTATCCATATAGCGAGGGTGCAATTTTTTCATAGGTATTGCTACGCCAATAAACTCATAAATATATTGTGCCACATTTATGGTTTGTTCGTTACGGGGCATCATAAGTATCTCATCACTTATTTCTTCCCAGTCATCGCCATATTTTAACAACAGGTTATTTGCCAGGTTTAGCTCAAATTTAAAAGTATCTAAGCTACGGTCGCAAACAAGCTCAATGTTTCCCAGTATTTCAAAGTTAAGTTGCAAAAAAGTGTCTGTTTTATCCAGGGAAAGTTTTACTAAACCTTTGCCTTTGCTTACCAGCGAACCTTCGAACAAACTAAAAAAGCTATCATCAAAATCGAACTCATATTGATGAGTGCTATTCGATAATTTAAAAATATCTATATTATAATCTGCTCTTCGAACCACCTCTTTTCACTCAAGTGCGCAAAGATATAAAGTATTAACTAAATTACCCTACAACAATTAAAAATAGTTCACTATTCAACAGTTACCAGTTTATGGTGTTCTTTCCTATTTTTTACAATATCCAAGGCCATCATTAAAGCAGCATACATAGATTCGGCCGAGGCTTTATTTTTACCTGCAATACTGTAAGCCGTTCCGTGGTCGGGCGAGGTGCGCACTACGGGCAAGCCGGCTGTAAAGTTTACTCCATTCCCAAAACTAATGCTTTTAAAAGGTATCAGGCCCTGGTCGTGGTACATGGCCAGTACGGCATCGTACTTTTTGTATTCTTTGCTTCCAAAAAAGCCATCCGATGGGAAAGGGCCAAAAAAGAGCTTTCCTTGTTTTCTAAAATCTAATACCACAGGCTTAATTATGGCCTCCTCTTGCTCACCCAGAAGGCCTTCTTCGCCCGCATGGGGGTTTAGCCCCATAACAGCAATTCTGGGCTTTGAAATACCAAAATCAAGCTTCAGCGATTTTTCCATGGCTTTCAATGCTTTTTCAACGGCCTCTCGAGTGATGGCTTGCGCTACTTCCTGAAGAGGCAAATGGCCACTTACCACCCCTACTCTAATTTGCTCGCTTACCATAAACATTAAATATTCTTTAACGTCAAACAAATCAGCAAAAAACTCGGTATGTCCCGGAAACGAAAAAGAATCGTTTTGAATATTTGCTTTGTTTATAGGAGCAGTTACTATGGCGTCAATATAGCCTTCTTTTAAATCTTCAGCGGCTTGTTGTAAAGCTAACCACGAAGCCCTGCCTCCTATTTCGTTTTCAACTCCTGGGGTAAGTTCCAGGGTCTCGCTCCAACAGTTTACCACGTTATTCTTTTTGGGCATAAACCGGTGTTCTTCTTTAACCTGGGCATACTGAAAATCAATTTCTATCATTTTTTTATAATAGGAAAGCACACGCGAAGAACCGTAAATAACCGGAGTGAAAAATTGCAGCACCCGTGCATCGGACAGTGCTTTGATAACCACTTCGGGGCCAATACCGTTTACATCGCCTAAGGTAATGCCTATGATGGGTTTGTGTTTTAATGCCATAGTTTTTAGCCTATTGCTATTTGAATCGATTTATTTTTTAGAATTTAGTCTTTTAAACCTAAAAGCATTGGCAAAAGTAAAACCAAAAAAGCATTTAGGGCAGCACTTTTTAAAAGATACTGCCATAGCTCGCAAAATAGTAGAGGCACTACAACCACCGGCCAACTGCCAACAGGTACTGGAAATAGGGCCGGGCATGGGTGTGCTTACCACCTATTTGCTGCAAAACGAATCGCTTAAACTTACGGTGGTAGATGTAGATAAAGAATCGACCAGCTACCTGGCCAGCCACTTACCGGAACTTGCCCAACACATACTAACCAAAGATTTTTTAGCCACCGATTGGCTCGCCTATTTTAACCACACTCCCTTTGCTGTCATTGGCAATTTTCCTTACAATATATCCTCCCAAATATTTTTTAAAGTATTAGAAATGAGGATGTATGTACCGCAAGTAGTGGGTATGGTTCAAAAAGAAGTGGCTCAGCGCATTGCCAGCCCTTCGGGCAACAAAACTTACGGTATTTTAAGTGTGTTGCTCCAGGCTTATTACGATATTGAGTATTTATTTACCGTAAAGCCCGGTGTTTTTAACCCACCCCCTAAAGTTGATTCGGCTGTTATACGCCTTAGGCGCAACCAAACCCAACAGTTAGGTTGCAACGAAGTATTATTTGTAAAAGTAGTAAAGCAGGGATTTCAAAACCGGAGGAAAACCTTGCGCAACGCCTTAAAACGGCTAGCTTTGCCAGCAGAATTGCAAAAACATAGCTTATTGGATAAAAGAGCCGAGCAATTGGCCGTAGCCGACTTTGTAAGGCTAACGAATTTAATGGAAGAAGGGTGGAAGAAATAACTACATTTGAGTTAACCAGAGCATTTGCCGATAGCCTAAAAAAAGCCATCGAAGAGCAAAATAATGCCTTTATTGTAGAAGCACTGCAAGGGGTAAATCCGGCTGATATAACCGAAACCCTGGAAGAATTTACCACCGATGAATCCAAGTACATATTGGATTTGCTGGATACCGAGATTGGAGCCGAAATATTAAGTAATTTAGAAGAAGACACCCTTAAAAAGTTTTTACGGGTTTTTACCCCCCGCGAAATTGCTACCTACATAGAATATATCGATTCGGATGATGCGGCCGATATCTTAAATCAACTTCCGGTTCGCGATAGCGAAGAAGTAATTTCTTTGTTAAGCAACCCGGAAAAAGCCAGCCATATTATAGACCTTATGCGCTACGATGAAGACGTAGCAGGAGGCATTATGGCCAAAGAGCTTATTAAAGCCAACCTAAATTGGACGGTAGAGCAAACCACCGAAGAAATTAGAGACCAGGCCGAAAATGTATCTAAAATATTTTCGGTGTACGTGGTAGATGATAAAAATAAATTATTGGGTAGAGTATCGCTTAAAAATATTTTGCTGGCCCGCAGGGGCACCCGCATTAAAGATATTTACAACGATGATGTAATCTCGGTAAAAACCTACGATGAGGAAGAAGATGTAATAGCTGCCATGCGCAAGTACGACCTGGAAGCCATACCGGTAGTAAATATGCAAGGTGTTTTAATGGGCAGAATTACCATTGACGATGTGGTTGATGCCATTACCGAACAAGCCGAAGAAGAACGCCAGTTGATGTCGGGTATATCGGAGGATGTAGAAGAAGACGATAGCGTATGGATGCTAACACGGGCCAGGATACCCTGGTTGGTAATTGGGCTCATTGGTAGTTTTTTAGGTGCCGAAGTGATTGGGCTTTTTCAAAACGAAATTTCGAGCATTCCAATAATGGCGGCATTTATCCCTTTAATTACAGCTACTGCGGGCAATGTGGCTATCCAGTCGTCCTCAATTGTAGTGCAAACCCTGGCCAGCAAAAGTGCCTTTCAGGATTCGGCACTAAAGCGGCTCTACAAAGTAATTGCCGTAGCTATTATAAACGGGCTTTTACTTGCCTTGCTGGCTTTTGCCATTAGTTATTTTAGACGAGGAGATTTAAGCATTTCGTTTATTGTAGCCACAGCCCTTAGCTGTGTAGTACTACTGGCTTCGCTTACCGGCACCATTACTCCTTTAATTTTAGAACGACTAAACATAAACCCGGCTGCGGCCTCGGGCCCTTTTATTACAACTTTTAACGATATCTTAGGATTAGCGGTTTACTTTGCCGTGGCTTACCTTTTATTTTAATGCAAACCCGTTGCCTAATTGTAGATAAGATGCACCCCGGTATCGAAGACCTCCTCCTTCAGGCAGGCCTGCAAGCCGATTACCGACCCACAATTTCGCGCCAGGAAATTAAAGACATCATAGCCAATTACCAAGGTCTTATTATACGCAGCAAAACATACGTAAATGAAGACCTGTTGCAAACCGCCACCCGGCTAAAATTTGTAGCCCGGGCAGGATCGGGGATTGACAACCTGGATGCCCGATGGTTGCAAAACAATAATATTAACATTATAAATGCCCCCGAAGGTAATAGAGATGCCGTTGGTGAGCACACAACAGGCCTGATATTGAGTTTGCTGCACAATTTACACCAGGCCCATCAGCAGGTAACACAGGGCATTTGGGATAGAGAAGGAAACCGAGGCACTGAATTAAGCACAAAAACTGTAGGTATTATTGGGTACGGAAACATGGGCATGGCCGTAGCCAAAAGGCTTTCGGCCCTGGGTGCCCGGGTAATAGCTTACGATAAGTACCACCCCATTTTTACAACCCACTACGCCCAGTCGGTAAGCCTGCACCAACTTAAAGAAGAAACCGATATTTTGTCGTTGCATGTACCCTTGGCAAAAGATACCCAAAACATGACATCGGGAAATTTCTTTACTGAATTCAAAAAAAATCTTATATTTATAAATACATCACGGGGCGAAGTGGCTCCCTTGGAATCAATAAGCCAAGCCCTGGAAGCCGGAAAAATTACCAAAGCGGCTCTGGATGTACTGGAAAACGAAAAACTAAAATCATTAACTCCTAACCAACTAAAAAACTTTAACTACCTTAAATCCTCGGGCAAGGTAATTTTTACACCGCACGTAGCAGGCTGGACAACAGAGAGTTACGTAAAATTGAATAAAGTTTTGGTTAAAAAGATTAGTGCACTTTTTTGATTGAAACTTATTTTACAGTAAGTTAGTTTTTTAAGAAGAAGATGAACAGAATTAAAAACTATTTCGAAGAGCTCATTCAAAAGCCCATACTTACCTCATTTATTGTATTTGGGCTGCTAACGGTTTTAATTCTAGGGTTAAGCATGCCTTATTACCTTAAAGATTTTGATAATATTTATATGAACGTACTGGCCGAAGCTCACGGTATGCTGTTCGATATTCTTATCATTGGTATATTATTATTTTGGCTACGCCAGGTAGGCGAAGAAAAACAACGAATAAGCCAATTTATAGATGAAATTGACGATTTTAGAATGTGGGAATCGGAAGAGGCAGCCTTTAGAAATGTGGGTAATATTAAAAGGTTAAACAGGCACGGAGTGTATAATATTGATTTGGTAGGTTGCTATTTAAAAAAGACGAATTTGAGTGGTGTAAACCTGGAAAATAGCAATTTAAACACGGCAAACCTATCAAATGGTATTTTAATAGAAGCAAATTTGCAAGGTACCCGAATGAACCAAACCAATTTTGAAAACGCTAATTTAAACCATGCCAACCTAAGCCATTCGTTTGCCAGTGGCAGCAATTTTAAAGATGCTTTTATGATTAAAGCCAACCTAAGCCATGCCTTTTTGATTAAAGCTGATTTTAAAAATGGTTTTTTAATGGAAGCTAATTTAAGCCATTGTTCGCTTTCTGAAACTAATTTTGAAAACGCAAATTTGTACAAGGCCGATTTTAGAGGAGCAACAGGGCTTACCATTGAACAGCTCTCTAAAGCCAAATCGTTGTACCTGGCCTCGTTCGACCCCGAACTCAAAGCAGAACTCAAAGAGCAGATACCGAATTTAATAGGTTAACACATTTTTTTAATACAACCCTGGAGCTTTTGAGTTTAGCAAAAAACCACTATTTTTGCCTGCAAATGACTAATTTAACAATCAATCAAGTAAAAAAACAATAAATTCCCGTAACATATAAAGTAACGGCTGCATGGTTGTGGCCGTTATTTTAATTTATAAAGGTTTATCTTATGTCAGAAATTTCATACTATACCAAAGAAGGCTTGCAAAAACTAAAAGACGAATTGCACGAACTAAAAACAAAAGGCCGTGCCGATATATCTAAACAAATAGCCGAAGCACGCGACAAGGGTGATTTAAGCGAAAATGCAGAATACGATGCAGCCAAAGATGCTCAAGGGCATTTAGAAGCACGCATAGCCATGCTGGAGCAAACCGTTGGCAATGCGCGCGAAATAGACGAATCGACCATTGATACCTCCAAAGTAAGTATTTTATCGAAAGTAAAAATTAAGAACCTTAAAATGGGAGCTACCGTAACCTATACCCTGGTAGCCGAAGAAGAAGCAGATATTAAAGCAGGAAAAATATCGGTAAAATCGCCCATAGGCAAGGGCTTGTTGGGCAAAAAACCTGGCGAAAAGGCCGAAATTGAAACACCGGGAGGGGTAATAACCTTTGAAATACTTGAAATTGGAATGTAATGGCCAGCATTTTTACAAAAATAATAGAGCGGCAAATACCGGCCTATATTGTGGCCGAAGACGAAAAGCATATTGCCTTTTTGGATATTAACCCATTGGCTAAGGGGCATACCCTGGTAATACCCAAGCAAGAAGTTGACTATGTGTACGATTTATCGGATGCCGACCTTACAGCGCTTAACTTATTTGCTAAAAAAGTTGCAGGTGCTATCAAAAAATCGGTAAACTGTA
>JALWRJ010000526.1 GCA_026994125.1 Cyclobacteriaceae bacterium
TATAAACAAAGCAAAAAAAACAATGTAAACGCCTGTAAATCAGCCAGTAAACATTTATTTAATTTGCTTTTCGTAAATCTATCATAAATTAATCGTTTTAAGCAAGATAAATTTTTCAACTCTTTGCCAATCATTTTTAGTATTTTTACGTTGTAGTTCGTATATCCTCCATATTGTGAAGTCATTTATTAGCCTTTTAGTTTTATGTTCACTTGTTTTGCACAAGGGGTATGCGCAAAATGAATCCAATGATTTTGATTATGAAAATATTTGGGGCGTTAACAAAAATACTGCTAGTGGGCTTATTGGAGGCGTTATTTTTAGAAAAGGAATCCGCAACGCTTCGGGTAGCCTTACCACGTATGGGCTGGAGTTAATTAACATTAAACACCCGGCCGAATTAAAATTTATTTCGGGTACGGGCAATTCGTTTATTGCCGGCAAAGTAAACCACATGTTTGGTATTAGAGGCCAATATGGCCGAAGTTATACACTCTTTAAAAAAGCCGAACATCAGGGTGTACAGATAGATGCTAATATTGCTTTGGGCCCTTCGATTGCGCTGGAAGCCCCCTATTATATTGAGTACCGACAGGCTACACGCGTACCTTACGACCCAAGCCTTCATTCGGTTGATGATATTACCGGTCGTGGTTTTATTTTTCAGGGATTATTTCAATCCAGTATGGTAATTGGTGGCAATGTAAAAGCATCGCTTAGCTTTGAGTTTGGCAGTTTAAATTCGAGCATTTCGGGCTTTGAGGCTGGTTTTTTAGTAGATGCCTATGTACGCAAAATTAATATGATGGCTGCCGCAGAAAATTATGCCGTATGGCCAACGGCTTTTATTACGCTTTTTTATGGCTCAAGAAAGTAGCTTTGTGTTGCTTCTTATTATTTTTGTGCTCCACATTTAACAACACCCATGGATACCCTTACCCAGCAGCCCCCCCGACAAAAAAAACCGGATTGGTTACGTGTAAAACTACCGGTAGGTAAAGCTTATGCCGAAGTGCGCCAGTTGGTTGATAAACACAAATTGCACACCATTTGCGAAAGTGGTAACTGCCCTAACATGGGCGAGTGCTGGGGAGCAGGTACGGCTACTTTTATGATTTTAGGCAATGTTTGCACGCGTAGTTGTACTTTTTGTGCTGTAGCTACCGGCCGCCCCCCCGAATACGATTTGTTGGAGCCTTTGCGGGTAGCCGAAGCGATACATACTATGAAAGTAAAACATGCGGTAATTACCTCGGTAAACCGTGATGAACTAAAAGACAAAGGCGCAGAAATTTGGTACCAAACGGTAGTAGAAACTAAAAAACTGACTCCTTCTATAACCATTGAAACGCTTATACCCGATGTAAAAGCTAAATGGGATGCGCTCTACCGTATGATTGAGGGTGGCCAGGAAGTGGTATCGCATAATGTTGAAACCGTAAAAGAACTTTACCGCAGGGTACGCCCCCAGGCCAAATACGAGCGAAGCATGGAACAAATTAAGCGCACCCGTGAGTTAGGTCGTAGAACCAAATCGGGCATTATGCTTGGCTTGGGCGAAACCGATGAACAGGTTTTTAGAGCCATGGACGACTATGCTGAAGCCGGTTTGCATATTTTAACCTTAGGACAATATTTACAACCTACTCGAATGCATATTGAAGTGGCCGAATTTGTGCACCCTGATAAATTTGCCATGTTTAAAGAAGAAGGCCTAAAAAGAGGCATCCCTTATGTTGAGTCTTCTCCATTGGTGCGATCGAGCTACCATGCCGAACGCCATGTAAACGTGCCTATTTAATGGTTGATGGTGTTAAGAGTTGGGTTTTGGGTCAACAATAACTTCATCATTCGACATTCATTATTCGACATTCATTATTCGACATTCATTATTCCTTTTCTACTTTAACCTTTTTTACCGCAAAGTACGCTAAGGATTTGTTTTAAAAAAAGGACATGTGCAACACGCATACCCTTACAACTAATGCATAAAGTAGGTTACAACTCTTCGGCCTGGTAACCTGCTTCTTTTACCAGGGACTTTACTCTTTCACTATCGGTTCCATCCAGTTCAACTGTAAGCACCCGGTCGGGGTTTTCTAAATCTACAGTCCATTTTTTAATACCTTCGGTTTTATCGAAGAACGGAGTTACCGCAGCAATGCACCCATTGCATTTTAAATTGGTTTTGTACGAAATTGTTTTAGACATAACTAGTTAAATTAAAGGTTTCCATTTTACACGCAGGCTGTTTAGTACCACCGATACCGAGCTAAAAGCCATAGCAGCTGCAGCAATCATAGGGTTTAGTAAAAACCCATTATAGGCATACAGTACTCCGGCTGCTATCGGAATACCGATGATGTTATAAATAAAAGCCCAAAACAAGTTTTGCTTAACTGCATTTACGGTTTGTTTAGAGAGAGCTAATGCCTTAGGAATGGTTTTTAAATCCGAAGAAACCAGGGTCATTTTAGCCACATCAATAGCTATATCGGAGCCCCTGCCCATTGCTATACTAATATCGGCCAGTGCAAGCGCTTCGGCATCGTTAATACCATCGCCTACCATGGCTACTAACTTACCTTCTTGCTGCAATGCTTTAATATAGCTTGCTTTATCCGAAGGCATTACCTGCGCTTTAAATTTGGTAATACCTACCTGTTCAGCCACTGCTTTGGCTGTTTCAGGGTTATCACCGGTAAGCATTTGTACATCTATGCCTTTACGCTGCAACAAGGCAATGGCTTCCTTGGAGGAAGATTTAATGGGATCGGCAATAGCCAGCAGGGCTATAAGTTGTTGGGTATTGGCAAAATACACCACGGTGTATGTTTTTGATTGCCACCCATTAGCCAACACCTGAACTGTTTGGTCTATGTTAATATTGTTT
>JALWRJ010000527.1 GCA_026994125.1 Cyclobacteriaceae bacterium
GTATTAATGCGTTTAAAACAGTCAAATAGCTCTGCCAAATGGTCGTAATGCTCAATTTGGGTGGTGGGGTAGCTGCGCGATAAGCCCAAGGTTTCAAACACAAACTCATCGGCAAATTGATCCCAGTCTTCGCCAGGGTAAGCTACATGATGCGCATTCATATTGCCTGTTGCTCCACCAAATTTGGCACCGTAGGGTATTTCTTCTAGTACCTCTAACTGTCCGTTAATGCGAGCATGAAAAACAGCCATTT
Organism: Cyclobacteriaceae bacterium; assembly: GCA_026994125.1. Classification (GTDB taxonomy): domain Bacteria; phylum Bacteroidota; class Bacteroidia; order Cytophagales; family Cyclobacteriaceae; genus JAKISE01. The sequence continues at coordinate 254 of JALWRJ010000527.1, forward strand.
CCTTGCCCAGCAATGTGGGGGAAGCTGGCTGCCCGTGCGTTTTGGCCAGCATTGGTATTTCATCCCACAGTTCTACCATTTTATAAATTAACCCATCTACCTCATTTATTAATGGAGCAATAACATCAGCTATTCCTTCTTTAAGAGAAAGCGGAATGGCGGTATTATTAATGTCTTGTGAGGTTAAACCAAAGTGGATAAACTCTTTAAATTCGGCCAACCCTAGTTTGTCAAACTCCTCTTTTATAAAATACTCAACCGCCTTTACATCGTGGTTGGTCTCCTTTTCGGTTTCTTTTATTCGTTGGGCATCTGCTTCTGAAAAATTTGAGTAGAGGTTTCTTAAGGCTTTAAAATGTTTGTTGCTAAAGTTTTTTAATTGCGGCAAAGGCAATTCGCAAAGCGCAATAAAGTACTCCACTTCCACTTGTACACGGTATTTTATCAATCCAAATTCAGAAAAATAAGGAGAGAGGTTGGCAGTTTGTTTGGCATAACGGCCATCAATGGGTGAAACAGCATTAAGAGGGTTCATATCAAATTAAGTTTTAAACTACAAAGTTATCTATATTTTGATGAGTGGAGCCAATTTGATGTAGTAGAATGTTAATTTTGCGCAACTTTTGTAGCTATGAGGTATTATTTTCTAAGCATCTTTTTTTTAGCATTTGCACAGCAGGTGTGGGCGCAAAACCCGCCCATCGAAACAACCGTGGCTATAAAAAAAGCTACAGGTAAGCTTACCATTGATGGCGTTTTAAATGAACAAACCTGGCAACAGGCCGAGGTGGCTAAAGATTTTTATTTGGTGTACCCGGTCGATAACGATTTTCCGATAGCTAACACTGAAGTTAAACTGGCTTTTGATGATGATTATTTGTACGTGGCAGCCATTTGTTACGACCCCACTCCCGGCAAATACCTGGTAGAATCGCTGAAACGAGATTGGGATTGGCGTAGTACAGAAAATTTTAGCATCTATATCGATCCATTTAACGATCGCACCAATGGGTTTAGCTTTAGCGTTTCGCCATACAACGCACAACGCGAAGGGCTAATTTCGGCCGGAGCCGATATAAGCACCGACTGGGATAATAAATGGTATTCCAAAGTAACCAATGCCGATGATAAATGGATGGTAGAAATGGCAATTCCGTTTAAAACACTTAGGTATAAGCCCAACTTAACCAACTGGAATATTCAGTTTTTGCGCAACGATTTAAAGAATAACCAGCGCTCGGCCTGGACAGCCGTACCCCAGCAATACCGGCCTAATAACCTGGCTTACGCAGGTAAACTCACCTGGAGCAATCCACCGCCCCAGCCCAAAGCCAATATTTCGGTTATTCCGTATGTATTAGGTGGCACAGGCAGCGACTTTCAAAACGATGAGTTAGGGGCTACTTCTGGCAATCTGGGCATGGATGCTAAAATTGCTGTTTCTTCTTCGCTAAACCTCGATTTAACCGTTAACCCCGATTTTTCGCAGGTTGAGGTAGATCAGCAGATAGTTAATTTGCAACGGTTCGAACTCTTTTTTCCAGAAAAGAGGCAGTTTTTTCTCGAAAATAGCGATTTGTTTGCCAAGGCAGGTTTCCCTTCGGCTAGGCCATTTTTTAGCCGTAGAATTGGCATTGCAGTAGATACTTCTTATAACCGAGTTTCGGTTCCCATTATTTTTGGAGCCAGGCTTAGTGGTAAAATAAATAAAGATTGGCGCATAGGGCTTATGAATATGCAAACAGGCCAGCGCGAAAATACCTACCTGCCCGGGGCAGATAACCCAACCGGAGGGGGGCATTTGGCAGCCCAAAACTATACTGCAGCCGTGGTGCAACGGCAATTATGGGCGCGTTCAAATATTGGTGCTATTATAATAAACAGGCAGGCTGTGGGGTTTAACCCACAAGATACTACAAACTCCACCTCGGCTTTTAACCGTGTGGCCGGGCTCGATTTTAACTTTGCCACCCTCGATAACAAATGGCGTGCTAATGTTTTTGCACATGCCTCCTTCGACCCGGTTAAAAAGAAAAATAACTTTGCACAAGGTGCTTTTTTAGGCTACCAAACCCGACATTGGACGCTCTTTTACTTCCATAATTTTATTGGCGATGGCTATAATGCCGAAGTGGGTTTTGTGCCTCGAAAAGGTGTTTTTAGCGTGGGATCGTTTAGATCGGCCTATACATTTTATCCTACCTCAAAATTGCTTGTTACTGTTAAACCCGGAGGTAATGCCAATTTTACCTTTAAAACCGATGGCTCCCTGGCCGACCGCAGGTTGGGAGCCAATGTAGAACTGGCCTTTTTAAATACAAGCGTGCTAAATGCATCTGTTTCGCAACAATACACCTTGCTTTTTTTCGATTTTGACCCAACACGTACCGGAGGGGTGCCTTTGCCGGCCGGCTCGGCCTATACCTGGTACGATGGGCGAGTTTCGTATAACTCTGATAGCAGAAAGCCTTTTAGTTATTCATTGGCAGGGCAATACGGTAGTTTTTACAATGGCGTTAAAGCTACGGCTACCCTAAATGCAGGTTATAAGTTTAGGCCGTTTGGGCAAATTTTTGTATCGGCTATTTACAACGATGTTCGCCTGCCCGAGCCCCATAATAGCGCTAAGTTTTGGCTAAT
>JALWRJ010000528.1 GCA_026994125.1 Cyclobacteriaceae bacterium
GCATCTTCATTTAAAAATCCAGGTTTTTGAACTTCCAGCAACTCACCATCGGTAGTTACCAAACCCATATTTTTAAAGTGCTGGTGTTGCCAAATAAAATGTAGTAGCTGCTCGCGCATACCGGGAGAGTTAATAAGCGTATGCCGATAAATACTGTTCCATTTGCTGTTGCAAAGCAGCCGCTTCTTTTGCTGCCTGGTGGGCAAAGTCTTTTTCCTGGCTGGCATATATAATCCCTCGCGAAGAGTTAACCAGCAACCCCCCTTCGCCTGTTAGGCCTGCAGCCGATACTTCTTGCAAGCTACCGCCCTGTGCTCCTACACCAGGCACCAACAGAAAGTAATCGGGAATTGATGCCCGAATGGATTTTAATTCGGCAGGATGGGTGGCTCCTACCACATACATAAGTTGCTTTGGGTTTCCCCACGCTTTCGATTGTGCTATCACCTGCTCGTACAAAGGTGTTTGACTATCGGCTAATAAGAGTTTCTGAAAATCCTTACTTCCGCTATTCGATGTATAGGCCAGTAATATTACCCATTTGTTGGCTGCTCCATATTCCAAGAACGGGAGCACCGAATCGTGGCCCATGTAAGGCGCTACCGTAATGGCATCAGCTCCCAGGGTTTCGAAAAAAGCGGTGGCATACAGCCGGCTGGTATTTCCAATATCACCTCGTTTGGCATCGGCAATGGTAAAGCACTCTTGTGGTATGTAGTCCATCGTTTTTTGAAGGCTCTCCCAACCGGCCGGCCCCAGCGCTTCGTAAAAGGCTATGTTTGGTTTATAGGCTACGGCATAGCGGGCAGTGGCATCAATTATTTGTTTGTTAAACTCAAAAACGGGATCATCACTACGCAAAATATGCCGGGGTAGTTTGGCCGGGTCGGTATCTAGCCCTACACATAAATAGGAACCCTTGGCTTTAATTTGCTGGGTAAGTTGCTCTTTGGTCATAGTACAAAGTACGCTAAAAAAACCGAATTTTTCGAGCTAGCCCCTGGTTACAAAAAAATAGCCATAAACCATACTACCCTCTTACCGGTTGGTTATATTTGTTGTACACCTACTTGCTTGTGAGCATTAAGAAAAAGAAAATATCGGATTTGGTAGAGCAAAACTATGTGTTTGCTTCGGTACTGCACCATTTTGGTATTAGCTTTTACGATTACCCTGAACACACCCTTGCCGAGGTTTGTGCAAAAAAAGGGTTAAAACCCGAACTTATTGTAGCCAGCTTAGAAGACGTAATTGAAGACGACCCTGCGCATTTACAATACTTAATGAGCTTACCGGTTGATTTAGTTATTAGCTACTTGCGGCACAAACACTTTTCGTTTATTAAGCACACACTTCCGTACTTAGCAAAGTTAATTGATAGCTATCCGTCCGGTAACAAACCTTCGGTTATAGATGATATACGTTTGCTTTTTCCGCTTTTTGTAGAAGACTTTATTGCCCACATGCATCAAGAGGAGGACACTACCTTTAGGTATATTTTAGACATTGATAAGGCCTTGAAAGGCCAGGTGCATTACTCCAAACTTTTTTTTAAGCTAAAAGCTTTATCGATTAAAAAATTTGCCGACCACCACCATAGACAAGACGATACCATGTTGGGCATCCGGAAGCTCACCCAAAACTATGCGCATAAAAACGACTCCCCAGTATTACTCAAAGTAATTTACTCTGAGCTCCAATCTTTTGAAAAAACGCTTATTATCCATGCCCGAATAGAAAACGAAGTGTTGCTACCTAAAGCGCTATTGCTCGAAAAAGAGCTGTATAAACAAATTGAAAAACACTGTTATCTTAACTAAGTGGGTAGATTACTTGCCATTGATTACGGCCTGAAACGAGTGGGCTTGGCTGTTACCGACCCCCTGCAAATTATTGCGACTGCTTTAGAAACCGTACCCACTCATCAAGTGCTAACTTACTTAAAAAATTATACCCTTCAAGAACCGGTAGAGGCCTTTATCGTAGGCAAACCCATGGATTTAAAAATGCGTAAAACCGACTCAACCAATGCAGTATTAAAATTTGTTAAGCAACTCAAAAAAACTTTTCCTAATACCATAGTACATTTGCATGATGAAAGGTTTACTTCTAAAATGGCTTTGGAGGCCATGATTACAGGAGGTTCCACCAAAAAAGAACGAAGAACTAAAGGAAATATAGATAAAGTGAGCGCTGTTATTATTTTACAATCGTTCATGGAATCGCAGCAATTTAATAAATGATATACCCTATTGTAATGTATGGCGACCCGGTACTTAAAAAACGTGGGCGCAATATTAAAAAAGGCGAATTGGATGTAAAGCAATTGGCCGAGGACATGTTTGAAACCATGGAAAACGCCCATGGCATTGGCCTGGCCGCCCCGCAAATTGGCAAAAGTTTGCGCATGTTTGTAATAGATGCAGCTGCCCTGGAAGAAGACGAGTTGATGGATTTTAGGAAGGTGTTTATAAACCCCGAAATTATTGAAGAAACAGGAGACGAATGGGATTTTGAGGAAGGCTGCCTGAGTATTCCCGATATACGAGAAATTATTTACCGAAAAGAGCAACTTACCTTGCGTTGGTTCGATGAAAACTGGGAACCGCACGAAGAAACCTTTGATGATATGAAAGCCCGCATTATTCAGCACGAATACGATCATATAGAAGGCGTTTTGTTTACCGATTACCTAAGCCCTATCAAAAAAAGGTTGCTTAAAGGCAAACTGGCCAATATTAGTAAAGGCAAAATTAAAACCAACTATCGCATTAAAGCTCCGTTGGCTAAATAATTAGGGCCTGCTGAAAAAGTCTCAAGTGCCCTCCTATTTGGCGGGCAGGCTTTAGATGCAACTTGGCAAATCGAAGATGTCCGCTAGCCAGCGG
>JALWRJ010000529.1 GCA_026994125.1 Cyclobacteriaceae bacterium
AACCATCATTTACAAAGCTGGCATAGGCAGCGGCCATTTCTACCATGGGAATACTACCCACGCCTAAGGCCAACGAAGGCACAGCAGGTAGTTTGGTTTGAATACCCATTTTTTTGGCTTGTGCCATGGTGGTTTTAATGCCTACCTTGGCCATTAGGTTTACGGCAACCGTATTTACTGATTCTTCCAAAGCACCCTCCATAGAGTATTTTCCCTGGTAATTGCCATGATCATTGGCCGGTTTCCATTCTCCCTCTTTTACCTTATAGCCCTGTTGTTCGGCTTTAAAATATGTGCAAGGCGAAATATTGTTTTCGAGCGCAGTAGCATATACAATGGGTTTAAAGGTAGATCCTACCTGCCGCTTGGCTGTTTCGGCTACGTGGTCGTAAGGGTAATAGGTATAGTTAATACCGCCTACCCAGGCTTTAATGGCACCATCCTTAGGCTGCAAGGCCAAAAAGCCGGCCTGCAATTGCGCCAGGTGGTGTTTTAGCGAATCCAGGGGGCTCATGTTTTGTGTGTTGGGTTGGGGCCAGTTAAACACCTGCCTGAGTACAGGGGTAGCTAATTGCTGTTTGCTACGCCCATGGGCAATATGGGCTGTTTCTTTTTGTAGCAAAGCTGCATTAGCCTCCCACAACTTGCCATTCCAATGCCGGTTAAACAAAGCTTGCAGTTTTTGCATATGCTGGCGCATAGCTTGTTCGGCATAGGCTTGCATGGTGGCGTTCAGGGTGGTGTAAATTTTAAGTCCGCTTTTTTTAATGGAAAGATGAGTGTGGTGGGTTTTATTATAATCGGCCAAAAACAACGATACCTTTTTTTTGATGGAGGCTAAAAAGTAGGGAGCCAACCTAGTATTAGGTTTTTGATAATTTGTTGTTAGTGGCAATTGCTTGAGTGAGTCGAAGGCTTGCTGGGTTAGGTACTCCTGCTTTACCATTTGTGCCAAAACTACATTCCTTCGTTTTTGGGCTGCTTCCGGATGCCGTACCGGGTTGTAGGTGGTGGTAGCTTTAAGCATACCCACCAAAGTAGCAGCTTGCTGTTGGTTTAGCAGGTAGCACGGTGTATTAAAATACCTTTGGGCAGCCGACTCCACCCCATATACATCTTCGCCAAACGACACCGTGTTAAGGTATAGTTCCAAAATTTCAGTTTTGGCATATAGCTGCTCCAACCTGTACGCTGTAATTAATTCTCTGGTTTTATTAATGGGGTAATAAAAGGCTCCGTAATTTTTACGAGGATAGAGGTTTTTAACCAGTTGCTGTGTAAGCGTGCTGCCTCCACCCGAATTTCCTTTTTGCAGAAGCAAACTCTTAACAATAACCCTGCCCAGGCTCCTTACATCTATGCCCTGGTGCAAGAAAAAGCGCTGGTCTTCGGTAGCAATAAGCGCATGTATTAGTTTGGGGCTTATTTTATTGTAAGGTACGGCCATCCTATCTTGTACATAAAATTTACCCAGGGTGTTACCCTTGTCATCCAACACTATACTGGCTTGTAAATGGTTTATGTTTTGTAGTTCTTCCTGGTTTGGGAGCTGTCCAAAGAACCCTTTTAGCACCATAAAAAAGAATACTATGGGGCCAACTATTCCAGCTAGTACGAGAAAACCAATAATTTTAAAAATGAGTTTCTTCATTACGAAGTGTAGAACGCTTTAAAAGCAACAAAGGTATTTGAAAAGGTCTTTACCTCACAAGATTGAGCTTTTATTCATTAAACAATATTGCGTCATTGTCCCAATTTACAAACAACCAGAGTTCCTAACTCCCAAGTTGGTGTTTTTACCAATATGAACCCCCGTATAAAATAAAGTTTGTGGGTTAAAAGACTAAAAATGGATAGGGGTAAGCGTACGTACTTACCAGGAAGGCAACGCCATTCCTTTTAATTTGCGGTAGCTGGCTAATGCATGGCGGTCGGTCATGCCCGAGAGGTAATCGAGCAAGGTGCGTATGGCCATGTAAGGTTTCTGATTAATGCATTTGCGTACCGGTTGAGGTAGTGTACGCAAAGCCATTTTATGGTATAGGCCGGGGTTGCCCGCTACATATCCGGTAAGAGCGCTTACATAAACTTCCAGGAGGCCATGCAGCACTTCATAGCCGGCTACCTCTTTTTCCACTACCACTTGCGCCCTGTAAATATGGTTTACTGATACTTCCTTAATGGCTTTAAGTGCCTGATTGGCCGGAATAAGATCGGTTAAGGGTTGGTCGAAGCTGCCACCTGCTATTTTGGCTTCGTGCTGCATAAATACTTGCACAACCTGTTGTATAAGTTCGTTGATGGCCAAAGCGCGCAAGGTGCCCAGTTTTTCGTGAAGGAACTGTTTTTTCATTAATTTAACCTTATCGAACCGGATGCCCACAATGGGCTTTAATAATTCGATAGTCTCGTCCAAGCTAAGTAATCCCAGTGTACAGCCATCTTCTAAATCAATAATGTGGTAGCAAATATCATCGGCTGCTTCTACTAAAAATGCCAATGGGTATCGTGCATACGCCCCATTGGATAAAGGAGTTAACTGCAAGGCTTGAGCCAGTTGAGTAAAAATAGGTGCTTCGGATTGAAAATAGCCAAATTTTTTTTGACTGGTACGGCCGGGTAGTGCTTCTATATGTGCAGGTTTAGGGTATTTGGTAAAAGCACCCAGGGTAGCATAGGTTAGGGTAAGGCCTAATGATTTTTGGTTAATAAGTCGAAACCCCTGTGCATTGCCTTCAAACCGAGTAAGATCGGCCCATTGCGCCTGGTTACATTGTTGTTGCCACCATTGGCCGGTGGGGTGTTCTTTAAAAAAAGCCGAAATAGCCGCTTCGCCCGAATGGCCAAAGGGAGGGTTGCCCACATCGTGCGCTA
>JALWRJ010000530.1 GCA_026994125.1 Cyclobacteriaceae bacterium
ACCGGGGTAGCGATTGATGCTGTGATAGATAGTGTTTCGGTGGCTACCACCTTTAAAGAAACCTTGGGCGAATTAGGGATTATTTTTTGTTCGTTTAGCGAAGCCGTGCAAGACCACCCCGATTTAGTAAAAAAATACCTGGGTTCGGTAGTACCTATGAGCGATAATTATTATGCGGCTTTAAACTCTGCTGTTTTTAGCGATGGATCGTTTTGCTATATACCCAAGGGGGTGCACTGCCCCATGGAGCTCTCTACCTATTTTAGGATAAATGCAGCCAACACAGGCCAGTTTGAGCGTACGCTAATAGTGGCCGATGAAGGCTCCTATGTTAGTTATTTAGAGGGTTGCACAGCACCGCAACGCGATGAAAACCAACTACATGCAGCAGTTGTAGAAATATACGCAGCTACCGATGCCGAGGTAAAATATTCTACCGTACAAAACTGGTACCCCGGTGATAAAGAAGGCAACGGAGGTATTTATAATTTTGTTACCAAGCGTGGAATTTGTGCCGGTAACCACGCCAAAATATCCTGGACTCAGGTAGAAACAGGCTCGGCCGTTACCTGGAAATACCCAAGTTGTATCTTAAAAGGAGATTACTCGGTAGGCGAGTTTTACTCGGTAGCCGTTACCAATAACCATCAGCAAGCCGATACCGGCACCAAAATGATTCATATAGGTAAAGGCACTAAAAGTAGAATTGTATCGAAAGGTATTTCGGCCGGCTTTAGTCAAAACAGCTACCGAGGATTGGTGCAGGTACATAAACGGGCAGCCAACACACGTAATTTTTCGCAATGCGATTCGCTATTATTGGGCGATAAATGTGGTGCACATACTTTTCCCTATATAGAAGTAGATAATAGCACAGCGCAGGTAGAACATGAAGCTACTACCTCTAAAATTGGTGAAGACCAAATTTTTTATTGCAACCAAAGGGGTATTGGCACCGAAGAAGCCATTGCTTTAATTGTAAACGGGTATGCAAAAGAGGTACTTAATAAATTGCCCATGGAGTTTGCCGTAGAAGCTCAAAAACTTTTAGCACTCACCTTAGAGGGAAGTGTAGGATAGACTATAAACAATTAAATGATTGACAACTAACATGTTAACAGTAAAGAACTTAAAAGCCTCCATTGAAGGCAAAGAAATATTAAAAGGAATAAACCTGGAAGTAAAACCGGGTGAAATACATGCCATTATGGGTCCCAATGGATCGGGTAAAAGCACCTTATCTTCGGTATTGGCCGGTCGCGAAGAATATACCGTTGATGGAGGTTCAGTTGAATTTTTAGGGAAAGATATTCTTGACATGCCGGCCGAAGACAGAGCCAGGGAAGGTCTGTTTTTAGCCTTTCAATACCCGGTAGAAATCCCGGGAGTAAGTACCACCAACTTTTTAAAAACCGCGGTTAACCAGGTGCGTGAATACCGGGGATTGCCTGCCTTAGATGCCGTTCAGTTTCTAAAAGAAATGAAAGAAAAAATGCAGGTGGTAGATATAGACCAATCCTTACTAAAGCGCTCGCTAAACGAAGGGTTTTCGGGAGGCGAAAAAAAGCGAAATGAGATTTTTCAGATGGCCATGTTGCAACCTAAACTGGCTATTTTAGACGAAACCGATTCTGGATTGGATATTGATGCTTTAAAAATAGTGGCCAATGGAGTTAATAAACTTAAATCGCCTGATAATGCTACCATAGTAATAACCCACTACCAACGCTTACTCGATTTTATTGTACCCGATTATGTGCATGTGCTGTACAAAGGCCGCATTGTAAAAACAGGAGGCAAAGAGCTGGCTTTAGAGTTAGAAGAACGAGGCTACGATTGGATTAAAGCAGAGTTTCCTGACACCGCAACGGTTTAAGCATTTTTTAAAATGGAATTATTAGAACGACTCATCAATTCTGACCAAGAGCAACCCCTGGCTAAAACACGAGCCAAAGCAACTGCCTTACTTAAAGCCAAAGGGCTGCCCACCCGAAAAACTGAAACCTATAAGTACACGCATTTTTCAAAAATTCTATCCAAAAATTTTGAAAAATTTGAGGAAGCAACTCCCAAAGTTGAAGACTTAAAAGAGCTTTTACCGGGCATTGTGGGAACACAATTAGTGATTTTAAATGGCGTTTTTAACCAAGAGTTATCATCGCCCTTGCCTAATGGCGTACAACTAAGTAACTTAGAGCATGTACAACAAGAATTAAGTGCCAATGCATCCGACACAACCGATGAATTTGCATTGCTTAATTTATCCAACCTTTCCAAAGGAATAGCCATTAGCGTAGATAAAAACACAGTAGTGGAAGCGCCCATTTACATGGTGCACATTACTGATTCATCTCAAAATCAAGCTGTTACGCATCCTTACATTCATATAAACATAGCCGAAAATGCTCATGTAAGTTTTGTAGAGGAGTTCAAAGGCAAAGGAGATGCCCTATCGTTTACCAATGCAGTTACCCAAATTTTTGCTGCTCACAATAGCCGGGTTACACATATTAAACTAGGAAATTTTAACGACAACCAATTGCATGTGGGTAACACGATGGTTCAAGTACAAGCACATGCTGTTATTACCTCAATTAACTTAAATTTTGGAGGTAAAATGGTTCGAAATAATATAGATATTGAATTAAACGCATCAGCTTCTGAAGCCAATTTGTACGGCCTCTATTTGCCAACAGGCAAGGAACATATCGATAACCATACCATTGTAAACCACAAAGAGCCTCATTGCAATAGTAATGAGTTGTACAAAGGTGTACTTAATGAACAGGGAAAGGCCGTTTTTAACGGGCAAATATATGTGCAGCCTGATGCCCAAAAAACCAATGCCTTCCAAAGCAACAAAAAT
>JALWRJ010000531.1 GCA_026994125.1 Cyclobacteriaceae bacterium
CTATGTAAGGCATCGGCATAGTCGCCTTCGTAAATATCAATAACACCTTTGGCTTTGGCTAAAAGTGCATTGCCTTTGGCATAGGAGGTGTCGTTTAACAAGTGCATAGCACTGTCCAGGTAGCTATTGGCTGCTATGGAATTATTAGATGCTATAATACCGGCAATTTTTAGGTAGGTTTCGGCTTTACGAGTAGGGCTGGCCACCGTATCGAGTGATTGCTTTAGTTTAATAAGGGTGGTATCCTGGCCATAAACCAAAGTCGGAAACAAGGCTACTGCAAAAAATACCTTGCTAATTAATGCTTTTATTGTGCGTTTCATAAAAGTGTATATGAAGTACTAAAATAAGGGAAATGGATTAGTAATTGAATTAACTGCGAAATTTTGTGATGTATTATCAGATATTTGTCAATATTATGAATACGCTAACCGAAAAATGCTTACTTTTATTTGCCCGGCCACCCCGGTTAGGAAAAGTAAAAACCAGGCTGGCAGCCACACTGGGTGCTACCAAAACCCTGGAAGTGTACAAGGAATTGTTGCACACAACCCTGGCTACGGCCCGGGCAAGCAAATTGCCTTTGCAATTACATTGGGCAGCGCCTTATACCCAGCCAGGATATCTTCAACGGGGTAGTAACTTGGGCGAACGCATGTATAATGCCATGCTTGGGCCGGCTAAAATGGGACGGGTTTGCCTTATAGGTACAGATACTCCCGGTCTTTCGGTGTCTATTATTAACGAGGCTTTCGATGCCTTGCAGCAGGTAGATGTGGTGTTTGGCCCGGCTACGGATGGAGGCTATTACCTGGTAGGCTGCAAAGGGCAGGTGCCTGCTTCCTTATTTTTAAACAAAACGTGGAGCCATGGCGGGGTGTTGCAGCAGGCCTTGCAAGAATGCTCCAACTTACAATTAACTACCCACCTGCTGCCGCCACTCAACGATATTGATACCTACCAGGATTACGTGCTGTGGCAGCAAGCTAAAGCACAAAACGAATTCCCAGGTTAAAAGTTTGACCGGCTCCCTGGCTTTTGCCGGCTAAAAAATTGGTGTATAGAGCTTCGGCTTCCATTTTGCCGGGTATTAGCTGGTACTTTAGTCCAGGCCCGGCCTGAAAATAGTAACTATCAATAAAGTTTTTCCCCAACTGGGTCATAAGTTCCGAAAGGCCATATACCGTAATGCGGTGGGTGGGGAACCAACTGAGAATAGCCTTGGCTGGTAGCCTGAAAAATGGGGAGGAGGCTGTAGCCCCCGGGCGCTTAAAGTATGTCCAGCCGCTTAATTCAAAAAATACTTGCCACTGCGGGCTTAGCCGTTGGTCGTAAAACACCTGGTTTATCCAAATAATGTTATCGAAGGCTAAAAAAGGATCGCTTGGCTGGCCGCCTCCCTGCATATCTGGTGCGGTGGGTATAAGCAGGGTAGAGGTAATTGAAAACCGCTCAATAGACTTAAAAGGAGCTATTTTGAGCTTGGGAGCCACATACCCAATAGCCGTGCGCTTTTGTGCAGGCGAGGTGGCTATGTTTACATGGTTTATCCACACTTCGGCTCCTACATTAAGCCATTGGTTAACCCCCCAAAGCGCATAGTTAACAGAGGTAAAGTACCATTCCTGGTGTCCAATGTCTTGTTTTTGGCTTTCGCTGTTATAAAAAGCTCGTTGGGTATATAAGTTGTTAAATAGTTTTAGTTCTAGTTGCCCTTTTTGCATAATAGCCGAAGGGGTAATGTTTTGCAGGTTAATGTTTTGTGCTTGTGCAGGGTAGGCCAATATAAGGGTCAAAACAAGTCGTGTTATTTTTCGCATGGGTTAAATAGGTTGGTTTTGGTATAGGGCAATTAGTAAATTCTTGGCCAAAGAGCCTGATTAGCTTCTTCAAATTAACGGAAATGTATGCAAAAGGTTGGTCTTGCAAACGACAATACATATTTATTTTAATAGGTTAATGTCCCTGATTAAAATTTGCCTGCGGTTAAAATTGATAATGTTTTTTTCTTTAAGCTCGTTTAAAATGGTGGTTACGGTTTGGCGCGAGGTGGCCGTTAGGCTGGCAATATCTTTATGGGTATAATGGTTGCGAATAACCGTTTCAAACCCTGCCTTTTTGCCTCTTTCCTCGGCCAATTCTTTTAAAAATTCAATAATGCGTGTGCGGGCATCCTTAAACACCATTAACTCAATTTTGCGCTCCAACTTGCGTACCCGCAGGCCAATAAGTTTGTATATTTTTAAACTAAGCGGCTTGTTGTTTAGCATAAGTTGCTGTAAATGAGCTATATCCATTCGGCAAATGGCCGTATTGTCGTCAAGCGCCTGTGCAAAATCGTTTCGTTTATCTTCGCCTATTAGGGCCAATTCGCCAAAAATATCTCCTTCGCCTAAAATACTTTTTACAATTTCGTTACCCTCATTGGTGTAGCTACCCACTTTTACACGGCCTCCGGCAATTAAATAAATGGTGCTCGAATAGTCGTTAGGAAAATAGATAAAATCGTTTTTATTGTAAAATTTTTTATCATTATGGCGCTGGTCTGCAGCCACTAAATGTGGGCATAAAATTTTGTATAAATCTACGTTTTCAAAATACCAGAGGCTCGAATTTGTGCTCATTCCTTTGCGTTTAGCTCTGTAAAACTGGTTTGTTGTTCAAAAATAACTTATTCAAAGATTAGTCTCACATATAATTTCAAATGAAGTACTTTTGCTACCAGGAATAAATTATTTTTTTATGCGCTACTTTAGGTTTATATTACTGTTTTTGGTAAGTAGTTCAATATTTGCAGGGTGTTCTTCTTCTGCTCACAAAAAGTTACCTTTATTGGGTCGTCATCAATATATTGAAACCGAACAGGGTACCGATACAATCTTTCATACCATACGACCTTTTTCATTTATCGACCAGGACAGCAACCGGGTAACCAACCAAACTTTTGAGGGTAAAATTTATGTAGCCGATTTCTTTTTTACTTCGTGCCCCAGTATTTGCCCGTTAATGAAAGTGCAGTTGTTGCGCGTTTATGACACCTATAAAAAAAATCCGAAGGTGGCTATTTTATCGCACTCTATTGACCCTGACTACGACCAAGTGCCTGTGTTAAAGGCCTATGCACAGCGGTTAGAGGTTGACACCGATAAGTGGCATTTTGTAACCGGCAATAAAGATTCTATTTACAGCATGGCACAAACCGCCTATTACATAGGCGTTCGCGATGATGGTAGTTTTGAGCATAGTGGCAAATTTATTTTGGTGGACAGCCAAAAACATATCAGGGGCGTGTATGATGGTACCGATGAAAAGGCCGTAGATAAATTGCTTGCCGATATAGATATCTTGCTTCAGGAAAACTCCCAATAACTTTATAAATAAATTGTAGGAACCAATTTGGGTATAACTAATTTTTTAAAACTAAAAAATTAGTTATACTTGTGTGCTGTATGAAAACTTATATAATAGTAACCTTATTGGGTTTAAGCACTTTGGGATTTGGGCAATACCAAATGCCAAATAGGCATAGGATGAAACAATTAGATTCAATTGCTGTAGTGCAGTTAATGGAGAATAAGCAATTGGTCAAGGCCGAGGCTGCTCGTAAAGCTAAACTGATGGCCAAATTTAGGGCAAAGGTAGGCGAAAACGAATATAAAAAAATGCAAGAAACCCACCTGGTACGCAAGCGTAAATTGGAATCAAGCAAAGATTCAATTCGCCAGCTTAGGTTCGACTCCCTTCTTTTATACACCAACTATACCGATAGCACTACTTTGGCAATGGTGCATGGCAGGTTTACCGAAATACCTGAAAAACTGCTGCAACTTAACCAAGTGGATTCTGTCAACTTTTCGCATAATTTGCTTACCCACTTACCAAAAGAATTGTTGGCAATGCCATCTCTAAAAAAGCTGGTACTTAACTATAATATGCTTACAGCCAATGCCTTTCCAAAGCAAAAAAACACAACTCTTGAAGCTCTTTATTTAAACGGGAATAACTTAACCTACCTGCCTTCCGAACTACGTAAATTAAAGGGATTAAAAAAATTATCGTTAGCTAATAATCCACTGGGCAGCACGGGTAAAAAGATTAAATTTAGAAAAATGAAGTTGTTGGAGTACTTGCAATTGAGCGGCTGCGGGCTAACCGAAATTCCAAAGTCTATTAAAAAACTTCCCCACCTAAAAGAGTTAATAATTAGTGGCAACAAGCTAACCTCCTTAAAGGGAATTGAAAAGCTTACCAGGTTAGAAAAACTGGATGTAAACTTGAATAATGTGTTTCCGCATCCTAAATACATGCTTCCTTTAACCAGGTTATCGGAGTTATCGATGTATAAATGCGGGCTTATCTACTGGCCACCCGAACTGGGGCAAATGACCTCGCTTACCAAGCTGGTGCTTCCCGAAAACAGGCTTACCTGGTTGCCAGCCAGCATCGGAAACCTAACGAACCTGGAAAACTTGATGGTGTACAAAAATCGGCTTACTTCCTTGCCGCCCGAGTTGTTTAATTTATCAAAGCTTGTATGGCTCGATGTGTACTACAACCAACTTACGCAACTTGATGATGGAATTGCCAGGCTGGGCAACCTGCAAACCTTGTTTGTTTCGTATAATAAATTGGTAGAACTCCCCGAAACCATTGGAAGCATGACCAACCTTGAAAGGCTCTATGCACATCATAACCAATTGGTACAAATGGTAGATGTTTCGGGTTTAACCCGGCTAAAAATTTTGCATTTGCAGCACAACTACCTGGCCGAATTTCCTGCTTCTATTACTAAACTAACGCAACTAAAGGAGCTGGATGTTTCGTTTAACCAAATAGAGCGTTTTCCTATTGAACTAAAAAACCTGACTAACCTGGACTTTATTTACTTGAACGATAACCAAACCGAAACGCAGGGAATGCCCTACGAAGAGCTAAAAATGGCCATGAAAATATTGATGGAGGCCGGTGTAACTATAAATTTCGACCTGCCGGAGTAACCACTTTGGTGTAGCCCCAGCATACATTACCAAACAAATTTTTAAAATAAACCGATATATTAGCGGTGGCTAGGTTATTAGTGCTACCTTTGTGGTTTAAAATTATAATTACCAATGAATAAAGGAACAGTAAAATTCTTTAACGACTCCAAAGGATATGGGTTTGTTACAGATGAAGAAACAAGTAAAGAATACTTTATGCACGTATCGGGCTTAATTGATGAGGTTCGTGAAGGCGATGAAGTAGAATTTGAATTACAAGAAGGTAGAAAAGGATTAAACGCTGTAAATGTAAAAAAAGCGTAGTTTTTAATATATCATCTTGAAAAAGCCGGTCGTTTCGTCCGGCTTTTTTAATTTTAGGCCTATGATGGATTCGATACTTGCTTTTGACGAACGGCTATTATTATTTTTTAACAGCCTGCATACCCCCTGGCTCGATACGCTTATGTTTGCCCTTACCAATGGTTTGTATTGGTTGCCTTTTTTTATAGGTGTAGTGGTGTTTATACTTCGTGCCTATAAATGGAACGGGTTGCTTGTTTTGGCATTGGTGGGAGTAGCTATTGCTTTGAGCGATCAACTATCTGCCTCCATCATTAAGCCCTGGGTGGGCAGGTTAAGACCCTCGCATACCCCTCATTTACAGCACTTGCTCCACATTGTTAATAATTACCGGGGCGGTTCCTTTAGTTTTGTGTCATCGCATGCTACTAATTCGTTTGCAGTGGCTACCTTGTTGTGGCTGTTGCTGGGCAGGTACCATAAATGGATAGGCCTTTTTTTTGTATGGGCTGGGTTTTTTAGTTTTACGCGATTGTATTTAGGGGTTCATTTTCCACTCGATGTGCTCTGTGGAGGGCTTTTAGGTGCCGGTATTGCCTGGGGGGTGTATAAACTTGCTACCTTATTTTTAGCTCCATATTTACCGCATGCAGTGCGCCCTACAAGTACTCCTCCGGCTTAGTGCCGGCTACCTTAGCTCTAGCAGCACTACGTTTTCTACGTGGTGCGTTTGCGGAAACATATCAACCGGTTGTAACTTAGTTACCTTATAGGCTTCATCGAGCAAGGCTAAATCACGAGCTTGTGTAGCAGGGTTACAACTTACATATACAATGCGTTTAGCTTTTACTTTAAGTAGCATTTTTAGCACATCTGCATGCATTCCGGCTCTTGGTGGGTCGGTTATAATTACATCAGGCCTACCGTTTTGGTTAACAAATGCTTCGTCTAACAACTCTTTAATATCGCCTGCAAAAAATTCGGTGTTGCTAATGGAATTAATGGAAGAATTTAGTTTGGCATCTTCAATAGCTGATGCTACATATTCAAGGCCTACTACTTTTTTAGCTTGGTGAGCTACAAAATTAGCTATAGTGCCGGTACCAGTATATAAGTCATAAACGGTTTCGTTACCATTTAATTGAGCAAAGGCCCGCACTATTTTGTACAGCGCATACGCTTGCCTGCTATTGGTTTGGTAAAACGATTTAGGGCCAATCCGAAAGGTTAGTTGTTCCGGCTGGCCTTCTTCAATGGTCATTCGTTCTTGTATGTAAGGAGTGCCTGCGTAGTTAATTACCGGCAAATCGTTAAAAGTTTCGTTGCGTTTGCTATTTATTACGTAGTTTAACGAAGTTATCTCCGGAAAAGCCTCCAGCAGTCCATCCAATAAGGGTGTGAGTACTTTGGGTTGGTCTCGAGCTACTTGCAGAATAACCATATTTTCTCCGGTAGAAGCGGTACGGATGATTAAAATACGCAGGTAGCCTTGCTGTGTGTTTAAATTAAAGAATGGAATGTTATGGGTGATTCCATAATGGCGAATCCAATTTCTAATGTTATTGGATGGTTCAGCTTGCAAGTGGCAAGTGTTTATATCGAGTACCTTATCAAAACGTCCGGGGATATGAAAGCCTAATCCGTTGCGCTCCAGTTCCTCTCCCGATTGTTCAATTTCTTGCTTGGTTAACCATCGTCTGTCTGTAAAGGTAAATTCCAGTTTGTTTCGGTAAAACGTTTCCTGCTCAGAGGGCAATATGGGGTTAACATTGGGCAATGCTATTTTGCCAATACGAGTAAGGTTATCTACCACTTGTTGGTTTTTATACTCCAGTTGTTTGGCATAGGGCAAGTGTTGCCATTTACAGCCCCCACAAGTACCAAAATAATTGCAAAATGGCTCTCTACGGTTGTTTGAGTAGCTATGAAAATGAACAGCTACCCCTTCTAAAAAACTCTTTTTTTTACGTGTTATTTTAATATCAACTACATCGCCCGGAGCTACTCCGGCAACAAAAATTACCCTATTATCAACTCGAGCAATGGCTTTGCCCTCGGCTGCAATGCCCTCAATCGTTACTTTCTCAAAAATTGGCTTCTTTCTCATGGCCTGCAAAAGTAATGGTTTTACAACCCTGCCTCAAAAAAATCGTACATATTAGGGGTTTTATTTGTGGGCTAAACTCGATAATATTGTTAGTTATAATTTCTGTGTATGGTAAAACGATTACTTCTCCTTTTAGTGTTGGTAAGCACCCCTGCCTGGGCTTCGCACATAGTGGGTGGCGAGTTTGAATTGCTGCATGTGGAGGGCAGCACTTATAAACTTAATTTAAACCTTTATTTTGATGTAGTAAATGGTAACCCTGGGGCGCGTGATAACCAGGCTAATGTGCGCATCTATCGTAAATCCGATAACCAGCCCATGATGGATGTTACCTTGCCCTTTATTAGCACTACCAGGGTAGATTACTTTCAGCCCGATTGCTCTAATGGGAGTGTTGTAACCGATAAGCTTATTTATTCGGCCACTATTTCGCTAAGCAGCGAGCTTTTTAGCGACCCACAAGGGTATTACATTGCTTGGGAAAGGTGTTGCCGAAACTATACCATTACCAATATTTTTAGCGACCCGCCTAATGGAGATGGTTCCGGAAATTATGCAGGGCAAACTTTTTACCTGGAGTTTCCACCGGTAGTTAAAGATGGCGAGGCATTTATTAACTCTTCGCCTCAGTTGTTTCCTCCGTTAAACGATTATGCTTGCCCTAATCGCCCTTATTGGGTAGATTTTGCCGGTTTCGATGCAGATGGCGATTCGTTGGTGTATAGCCTTACAACACCGCTTAGCACGCATGCAGGCGTAGCCATTCCGGCTGCCGGACCCGGGCCGGCTCCTTTTCCTAAGGTAAACTGGAAACCTCCTTTTGGATTAATCAATATTATGAATGGAGCCCCCGATTTGGAGGTGTCGAATACCGGCTTTTTAACCGTAACTCCTACACAGCAGGGCTTGTATGTTTTTGCTGTAAAATGCGAAGAGTTTAGAGCGGGTGAAAAAATAGGCGAAGTTATTCGGGATTTTCAAATGCTGGTGGTAGATAAATGCGCATTGGCTTTTCCTCCCGAAATTTCGGGGCGCAAATTAACCGACACTGGGTTTCCTTACACAGAAACCATGCAGGTAACTTTTCCTAATACGGTAAGCGATGATGAGCGCTGTATTGAAGTGCAAGTGTCGGATCCGGATGCATTAAATGCCCAGGATAATAATACAGAGAATATTTGGCTTAAGGCTATTCCCCTCAATTTTAATACAGAGAAAAATTTAAATGAAGTATTGCCCACCGTAAGTAGCGCTACCCTTATCAATGGAAGTGTGGAATCGTTTAAAATTTGTTTTAACGAGTGCCCGTATGTAGAATCGGGCCTGTTTAAAATAGGCGTAATTGCTTTTGATGATGCCTGTGCCCTACCGCTTTCGGATACCCTGGAAATTGATGTGGAGGTGGTGCCTCCTGCTAATACACCGGCTTATTTTGTAACCAACGATGTAGTAATTTCTGTAAAAGAAGGGCTTGATTACAGCCTGCCCATTCAAGGGCTTGATGATGACAATGACCCACTGGTGGTAGATGTATTACCCAATGGGTTTAATTTAGAAGATGTAGGGATGTCGGTAGATAATGAAACATTAAGCAATGGCAGCTACACCTCAACTTTTAACTGGAAAACCGGTTGCGATGTGTACGACTTTACCGAGCAAACTGAGTTTGAGGTTAAAATCGTTTTAGATGATCAGGATAAATGTGATTTTGGCGATCCGGATACCTTGAACTTAAATTTACAGATTATTTTGCCTCCTAATACCGATCCTGTTATTTCATCGGATTTAACTAATACAAATTTTGCACATCAAATAAATACTCCGGTTAGCTTTAAGGTAATGGGGTTAGATACCGATGGTGACGACCTGGAACTAAGTGTAATAGGGGATGGCTTTGATATTGGCACTTATAAGATGGACTTTCCTGAGCTTACAACCGGAAATTCCAATGTGGAAGCCACCTTTAACTGGCTGCCTCCTTGCGAGCTTTTTGGCCAGGTTGAAGAAAATAAATTTAACTTGTTCTTTTTGCTAAATGATAAGGATAAATGCAAGTTTCCTAACTACGATAGCCTGGAAGTAACTATTCATTTAGTGCCACCCTTTAACAGTGCCCCTACCTTACGGGTTTCTAATTTGAATACTGAAGTTCAGTTTGCTAATCGTACGGCCAATGTTACTATTGGCCAACAATTGGCCTTAGAGCTAAATGCCGAAGACGATGCCAAAGACAGTGTGTGGTTGGAACTGCTTACCGTAAATGGAGAGCCCGACCCGGGAGTTTTTAGTTTTGAAAACGCAGTAGGTAAGGGGGGGGCTGTTTCGGAGCTAACCTGGCAGCCCGATTGTAGTAGTTTAGGGCTTGGCTTTACACCCAAAGATTACACATTGGCATTTAAGCTGTACGATAATAAATGTGCTAACCCCATGGCCGATACTGTTGAGCTTACCATTAAGGCCAAAGATGTAGAACAGTTGGTTAAAGAGTTTGTACCGGCCAATGTAATAACACCCAATGGCGATGGTAAAAATGATACGTATTCAATTCCAAATTTACCCTTAGACGACTGCCTGGGTAAATTTTTAGGGTTTAGGGTACACAACCGGTGGGGTACTGAAGTGTACGCCACTAACGACCGTAATTTTGTGTGGGCTCCTAAAAATTTACCTAGTGGGGTGTACTATTATGCTGTTAAATTTTCGAATAGAGACTATAACGGCACTATTACTATTTTGTATTAGTTATTTTACGATGAGATATTACTACCAAATAGTTAATTTTTTAACGGTATTGTTTTTAATATAACCGGTTACACCATTCCATTCTATTTGTAACCATACATCGTTTTGCCCTTTAATGTTTACCTTATTGCCCTTGGATATTACATCCACTACATGGGCACCGGCCGAAGGCCCTTCCATTATAAAGGTGTTGTTTTTAACCACAATGGCCTTGTTATACGTTTTACCAAAATTTACAAGTAAAAAAAGCCCGAGTAAAAAAGTAGCTAAAAAGAACGTAGTAACCGGAGGTAGTCGTTTGTATTTTTTAAGTTGTAAAATAAAAAATATGAACACCAGTAGCACCAGCACCATTACACCCAGGGTAAGCCACTGAAAGTGCTTATAATACAAGCTCAAAATAAAATTCAAGTCGTTGGTTTCGTAACCTGCCAGCTCTTTTTCATTGGCCAGTTCTTCCATTTTTTCCAATGCTAAATCGTTGTTGGTAGCCAGGTAATACTCGTTTATGTAGTATTGAGCCATGGTGTAATCGCCCAGTCCCTCTTTGATGTAGGCCATTTTTAAGAGCATGGCCGGGGTAGCTTGTTTTTGTTGGTAAATGGAGTCGTAAAGTACAAATGATTGTGTGAATTTTTGCGCTTCAAAAAGTGAATCGGCTTGCGCTAATGGGTATTTTTTTGCTTGTGCAATACCCAAAAGGGGAAGGCTGAGCAGGAGGATAAAAAATAGTTTAATATTTTTATTCATTGCATTTGTTATTACGTGGTAAACTACTAGTTTTGCAACCGCAAATAAGGAAAACGCGCCTTTAAAAAGCAAATTTTCTGATGCAAACGGCCGATTCGGTAGCTCAGCTGGTAGAGCATCTCCCTTTTAAGGAGAGGGTCCTGGGTTCGAACCCCAGCCGAATCACTAAGTCGAAAGGTCTCCCCGAAGGAGGCCTTTTTTTATAGATAAAAATTGGCTGGGGTGAGAAGCCTGTCCCGATGTCAATCGGGGAACCCCAGCCGAATCACTAAGTCGAAAGGTCTCCCCGAAGGAGGCCTTTTTTTATAGATAAAAATTGGCTGGGGTGAGAAGCCTGTCCCGATGTCAATCGGGGAACCC
>JALWRJ010000532.1 GCA_026994125.1 Cyclobacteriaceae bacterium
GGGTTTAACTTTACCAGAACAGGTTCACCTGTATAAAAATCGGCCAGTTTTACGTGCTTTTTACCCATGGGTATGCTTTCCAGGTTAGCCATCAACAAATCGGCTTTTAGCTGGTTGGTTTTACTTTGGGTAAGTTCCTTCAGCCGTTTGCTTACTTTTGCCATGTAATTATCGGCTTTAAGCAGTTTGGCGTTTAATCCTGAACGGAGGTTTTTCTTTACCTGCTGTAAGCTTTTAAATTTTAGATGGCTTTCAAAAAAATGTGTAATAGCCTCTATTGGGTTGGTAAAGGGAATATCGGCAGGAGCCAGGCGCAGCAAAGCTAACCGGTAGCCGGTTTTAGTTTTATGGAGATAAACCGGTAAGTTGTTAAGCTCTTCAAAAAAATGCTCGCAGGCTTTTGCCCGCTTGGCTTGCTGTGTTGATGAAAGGATTTGATTAAGCCGTTCAGCCAGCTCTTTAGGTAACGTAGGGAAGGCCTTGCGAATGTTTAGTTGATTAGTTTCCAGGGCCGTGTAATGGTAGGATACCTTCCGGTTAAGTTGCTGGATATCCAGGGTATAATCTCTTTTTAAATTAGTTTTAAACAGCTCAATTACCTTGTGGTGTTGGAGTAAGGCAAGGTTAGACTGGTTGCCAAATAGCTTAAAGAGCAATACTTCCTGGTTGCTAAAGCTTATGGAAAAGGCACGTTCGTTGTTAAACAAAGTTAGTTTTGAAACCGTACACCCGGTTAAGGAAGTAAATAATGAGGCACTATTACGTTTAGCTCGGGTATGAATTTTTGGAAACGAAAGGCAGCTAAACTCCGGATGTTGGTATGCTTTAATATAAAATGCTTGCTGGTTTGCTAATGTAAAATGCAGTATAAGTTCGCCTTTGTTTTGAGTGTAGCATTGGTTAAGTACGGCTTTGGTTAAGGTGTTTTGTAGGGCAGGTACCAGTTGCTTTAAAAAAAAGTAGCTATTGTGCATTACAAAGTTATAGTAAGTCCATCGTAGGCTAAGTTTACATGGTTGGGTAGGGTAGGCGCTATATCTCGTGCTTTCCCAAGTGTGTGGCTAATATGTAGTAAGTAGGCTTTTTGGGGTTTAAGTTCCTCAATAAGCTCCAGGGCTTCTGCCAGTGTAAAATGCGAAAGGTGAGGTTTAATTTGTAAGGCGTTTAAAATTAATACTTCCAGGCCTTTTAGTTTTTCTTTTTCAATATTACTTATAAAGTTGGCATCGGTAATGTAGGCCATGTTTTTAATTTTAAATCCAAAAACGGGCAATTTGTAGTGCATTACTTCGATGGGTGTTATTTCTACGCCTTGCAAAGTAAAAGCCCGGTTAGTAATTGGCATTCTGTTTACACGAGGTACACCGGGGTATTTTACCGGGGCAAAGATGTAAGCAAATTCATGCGTTATTTGGTCGAGTACAGATTGCCTGGCATACACAGGCATATCCTGTTGTTGCAAAAAATTAAAACTACGTACATCGTCCAGTCCTGCGGTGTGGTCTTTGTGTTCGTGGGTAAGCAATATGGCATCGAGGCGCCTGATACGGTTGGTAAGCATTTGCTGCCTAAAATCGGGGCCAACATCAATGTTTAAGTGGAGGTTATCTACTTCGATATGTACCGAGGTGCGAAGCCGCTTATCTTTGTAATCGGAAGAGGAGCACACTGCACATTGGCATCCGATAACCGGAACGCCTTGCGAAGTGCCGGTGCCCAAAAATATAATTTTCAAAACGCCAGGTTGGTTTGCGAAAGCTCTAAAAATAATGACTGATTTTTCGGGCTCAATTTTTCGGTTTCTACTTCAATGCTCTTAATAATATCTACCAAACAATTGATTTTGCCTTCGATACTAAAGTATTTGTTAATGATGGCCACTTTTTTACTGTTTAGCAAACAATAGCCCGATTTAAAATTTCCTTTTTCGTAACGCAGGACAAAGTCCGTTTCGGCCATTAAATCTTCCAATTTATTTAAGTACTGCTTAGAATACTTTACAGGCATGGGTTAATTGGTGTATTCATTCACTAAGGTTACCAGGCGGTCAAAATCGAGTGGCTTTTGCAGGTATTCGTTTATGCCAATGGCCTTAAATTCATCTATCGAATAATTGCCTGCATTTCCGGTAATGGCAAAAATGGGTGTGCTTGCTTTGGCTTTGTCTTTCGATTCTCTGATTTTCTTGGTAGTTTCCATGCCGTCCATCACGGGCATGTTGATATCCATAAGAATTAAATCGTAGTGGTCTTTCTCCATTTTATCTAATACAGCCTTTCCGTTTTTTACGGTTTCTATTTCAAAATTTTGCTGGACTAGAATTTTCTTGGTTAGGTTCAGAATCACTGAGCTGTCTTCGGCAATTAAAATCTTTTTTCCCATTATTTTGTATGCTATAATTAAATTAAATCTTTAAAGGTGTTTTTAAACTCATCAAAGTTATCTATAAGTTTTAAGAAATCAGATTTAAAAGAGGAAATATTATTTTCTTTTAGTCTTAATTCGAGAATACGGGCTGTATAGGCCACTTTTTCGATACCCAACGTGCCCGCAGTACCTTTTATAGTGTGCAATAGTTTACGTACTTCTTCCCATTTGTTGTGGTTAAGTGCTTGTTGGGCCTCGGTTAGTTGTGTTTCTGTTTCGGCTGTAAACTCGTTATATACCGAACCTACAATATCATCGCCACCATATTTTTTAAGTTGAGCTACTACGTCCTGATTCACTATGGGTAATGGGGTGTTATCTGGGGTTGTTTGGGTGGTAGGCTCGGGGGCTACTGTAGTGGTAGCTGTTACTTTGCTAATGAGTAGATTAGCCCTTATGGGCTTGGCCAGGTAGTCGTCCATGCCTTGGTTTAGAAA
>JALWRJ010000533.1 GCA_026994125.1 Cyclobacteriaceae bacterium
AAGCTTAGGTAAGGTATGGCCTAACGTTTTCCCCAAGCTATCAATATTATAAAAATGACTCCCTTTGCTCATTGTTGTCAGCAATTTATTTTGGTAAAATAAATATTGTTTTTGCGGGCTGTATATATATAAGGTATAGTTACCATACTTCTGTATATCTAAATTAAAATAAATGGCATTAGTTTTGGTTTGACCAATAGCAGGTAAAAAGCCCTGATTAAAGGGGTTGTAATGTTCCCAGTTTTGTTGCAAGTTGTACACTACTTTTTGCTGTGGCTGCGCCTGCCCATTTAAAGTAAAAAGCAACATAAATATTATAACACTTAATTTAAAACCTTGCCACATAGCCAAAATGTATTTTAGATTCTGCCAATGATAGTGATTGTTTTGAAGATTTCCCTAATGCATACACAATTTGAAACACACCCGAAGGAGTTTCGAGTACCATACCTGCCCCCAAACCCAGGTAAAAGGGTTGGGTTTGTTGCACCCGGTTTTGGGTGGTGGCGGCATCAGCAAATACAAACAACCTGGAATTTTCGCTGAGCAAAATCCTTGATTCTATTTGTAATAACGCATAAGAGGAAGCATAAATTTGGAGTTCGTTAAAACCACGAATGGAGCGAATACCGCCCAGGCGGAATAAATCGTTTGTAAATAAGGCACCATTGGCTTGGAGCCCGGCTAGCTGCAAAGCCGAATAGGCTACCCATAATTTAGTAATAGGTAAGGCATAGGCCAGTTGTAAACGAGCTTCGCCTTGCACAATACTGGTGGGCAGGGTATCGTACACTTGCGGGGGTACCAGGTTGGTGGATAATATATTTTTATTTCCAACATCGAGTCCGGCTTGTAGTTGCCATCCGCTATGCGGGTTTATTGGGTTATCGAAGTGTGCTGATGTGAAATTCACACCAAAATAGCGTGTATTAAAGTCGATTAACTCCAAGGGTTTGCCTGCCGCCAACTCAGGAGCCGATATCAAACGAGAGCTTCGAAACCGGCCACTAACATACAATTGGTAAGCTGGCCGGGTATAGCCCAATGCCACGTAACCGTTTCGATTAATAAACGAAGTATCTTGCTTAAATAAATCGAAGCTGCCTTGAATGTTCACGGGCGAGTGTAGCAATTGGGTGTGGTTGTAAAACACCATTAGTTGCTGCGATTGCACACCAAATTGGCGCCAATTAAATTTAAGTTCTTTACCTGCTTTAAACAAATTTTGCAAATGCAGGTTTACGTAGCCGGTTATCAGCGTTTTTTTAGCTCCGGCTGCATTAGGCTGGTTTGGAGCCAAACCCAGCAGGGCATCTATGGTATTGGCTTTTACCGGTTTTATAGATAGCGCCACCTTGCACTGTTTGTGCTCAAAGGTTAGCTTAGGTGAACTCTCCAGGTGGGCAAAAGGCAGATTTTTAATATTTTGAGGTATAGCTGCCAGGTGCTTGCTATTAAAAACTTCGCCTTCCTTTATGCCCAGGTAGGCTTCCAGGTATTTACTTTTAATAAATGGGGTATTCGTTTGTACTAATGCCCCAAAAGTAATTTGGGGGCCGGGCTTATATTTTACAACCGCATTTAGTTGGTTATTTTTAATAGTTACCGAATCGAGCGAAACCGAAGCAAAAGGGTAGCCTGTATAATCCGATTGCTCAATTATTTTAGTAAGCAGCCTGCCTAGTACAGCAGCATTTACCTTGTACTGGTTAAACTGATTGCGATTAAAACCTGCTTTACTTAGTAAGGTTTCCGGTATGCTGGAAATATCGAACTTCCCCCACTTGTACATTTTACCCGGATAAAGGAAAGCTATGAAATGCGTTTTGCTGGAAACCATTTGGTAATAAGCCAGCACATGCCCCTTTTGCAACCATTTTTGGTGGTGTTTTTTAAGCAGTGTTGTAAATTGTAACGAATCGGCCTTGCCGGTGTAGTGTTTTAGGGTATCGTTAGCTACAACTACCGAAATACGATAAGGTTGTTTTTGTGCCCAAGATGACACAAAAATTAAACTTGCCAGGCCTGTAATGAATAGATATTTCAACCAACACGTATTTTTGCTCAAAAATAATCTATTTGGCCGGTATTTATATTCATATTCCATTTTGTAAAAAAGCATGTCATTATTGCGATTTTCATTTTAGCACTACCCTCCACCTGGTTGATGAGTTAGTGCACGCCATTGCCAAGGAGGCCGAACTTATGCGCCATTACCTGCACGAACCCGTTACTACCTTGTATTTTGGTGGAGGAACGCCCTCGCTGCTTACCTTAAAACAACTAGCCACCATTACTAATAGCCTGTATAAACATTTTGATGTAAGTGGTTTGGAAGAATTTACATTGGAAGCCAACCCGGATGACCTGTCGCAACAAAAAGCATACGATTTGGCAAGTTTGGGTGTTAACCGGTTAAGCCTGGGCACGCAAACCTTTAACGACCGCCTTTTGCAATTTATTAACCGGAGCCATACAGCCCGGCAAACCAGGCAGGCCGTAACTTATAGCCACCGGGCAGGTATTCGCAACCTTAGCATCGACCTAATTTACGGCATACCCGGCCAACATGCCAACCTTTGGGCGAACGATGTGCGACAAGCGCTTGCTTTACAACCCACCCACCTATCGAGCTATGCCTTAACCATAGAGCCACGCACAGCTTTTGGCCATTGGCATACACATGGTAAACTATCCCCTTTGCCCGAGCAGGAAGTAGCAGAAGAGTACACCTTTTTAGTAGAGCAGCTTACCAAACATGGCTTTAAACACTACGAAGTTTCTAACTTTTGCAAGCCGGGGTTTGAAAGCCGACATAACACATCGTACTGGAAACAAACCCCCTAT
>JALWRJ010000534.1 GCA_026994125.1 Cyclobacteriaceae bacterium
CTTCTTCTTCTTCTGATCTTCTTCTTTCTGTTTTTGCTCTTCTTTCTTCTGCTGACCTTCTTTTTGATCTTGTTTGTCTTTTTTCTGCTGTTCTTTCTGCTCCTTATTTTTATTGTCTTGATTTTTATTGTTTTGTTGGTCTTTCTTTTGCTGCTCTTCTTTTTGTATTATTTTTTTGAGCAGTTCATAATTATACCGGGCATCTTGATTGGCCGGGTTTTTACGCAGGGCATTTTTATAGTGTTGCAGGGCGGCTTTGTGTTGTTTTTTTTCAAACAAAATTTGGCCAAGTTGTTGTTCGGCCACCGAAGCCAGCCGGGCACTGGCCGAATCGGCTAAAAACTGATACTGCGAAACAGCATTGGCTGTATCTTTTACATGGTATAAACTGTGGGCGTAGTCTAGCAAAACTGCTTCCTCGTTTACACCCAGCGAATCTATCAGGTATTGATAGGTATCACGGGCTTTTTGGTAGTTACCGGCCTGGTAGGCCTCTTTGGCTTCCTTTTTAGCTTTGTTTACCCTGGCAATTTTATCCAGGTCGGTTAAAGGAGTTACTATTAACAACAAGGCCATTAGCACCTTCATATTTTTATGGTTTTTATGGTGGTTAGCATATCAATTATTAAAAGCACAAATGCAGCCAACAGAAAAAAAGTGTATTTATTGGCCGATACATCCACTACCCGGGCATCGCGCAATTGGCCCTCTACCTGGTTAATGGTGTTTATGAGCCGCTCGGTATCGTTTACCCGGTCGTTAATTTCAAAATACTTGCCTCCGGTTTTAGCAGCCAGTTTTTTTAACGATTTACTCTCCAATTTGGTTATAACTTCTTGTCCGTTTTTATCGGTTAGGTATCCGTTGCGTGTTTCAATACGGCTGCCTTTTTGCGTACCTACACCCAACGTAAAAAGCTTAATGCCCTCGTTTTTTATTTTTTTAACAGACTGGCTGGTTTCCTCTCCAAAATCTTCACCATCGCTAATGAGTAGTATTATTTTAGCTTTGTTATCAACCTTTGCTTCGTCTTTGTTTTGAAGCTTATCCAGTGCCATGGCCAGGGCAGGGCCAAAATCGGTACCTGTGTTGGGTACCAGGCCCGAGTGCAGCGATTCAATGAATAAATTGAGTGCTGCCTGGTCGTAGGTTAGGGGGCATTGCATAAAGGCTTCGGACGAAAATATGATTAACCCGATGCGGTCGGAGCTAAACTCTTCAATAATTTTACTAAGTTCAAATTTTACTTTTGCCAAGCGGGTAGGGGGTACGTCCGAAGCGTTCATCGATTGCGATAAATCTACGGCAACCATAATATCTTTACCAATAGATTTTATTTCGCGTTTAGAGCTGCCAAAGCTTGGCCCCAATAATGAAATAATAGCCAAAGCAAAATAAATGGTACGCAAGGCAATTTTGCCAAATACGCCATAGGCCGGAGTCTGCAATACCTTGCTAATACGCATTACCCTAACAAGGTAAAAAAGGTAGGCCAGTATAAATACGCCTATAAGTACAAATTCAAAAATTCCAAATGGGCGATACCAGTTCATGAATTTATTTTTTAGATGGGCAAATATAAACCATTATTGTACTTGGAAAACACTTTTTGGGCAGGAGGTTATTTTTTGATTAATTTGGTAATTAATTCTTTAAAAACAACCGCCTTTTCTAACAATACTTGCATTTTTGCACCCATAAAAAAAACGAATCAGGTTAATGTTTGAAAAATTAAAAACAAGATGGAATCTTACCAGTAATTTCCAAGTGTTTATGGTGATACTTGTTTTTTCGATTACAGGTTCTATTGCCGTACGTGTGGCCGGTCCGGTACTTGGCTTTTTTAATGTACATAAAGAAACCATGAACCCTTATGTATTTTGGCCTATTCGTATTCTTATTATTTTTCCTATTTACCAGGTTATGCTGTTGGTAGTGGGTACTTTGCTGGGTCAGTTTAAATTCTTTTGGGCATTTCAAAAGAAAACTGTTGGGAGAATGTTTGGCAGCAAAAGCAAAGGAGGCAGTTAAGCCCCCTGGTTTAGCATTTTATTTTTTATCGATTTTTCTTGCCTCTGCCAGTTTAACGGCTTCGTAGGCATTTACAATTCCTCCCGATACCGAAAGGTCGGCAAAATTAACCATTTCGTCTTTGGTGCCTGGTTTTATCACCATAAGTCCATCAAAACTGCGTACACTTTGCATTAAAATTTCTTTTAAATCGGTGGCCGATAGTTCCGGAAAGTAGCTTAGCACCAAGGCAGCTACCCCGGCCGTAACGGGCGATGCCATGCTGGTGCCCTGGGCGTTTTCGTATGAATTATGAGGGGTGGTAGAGTAAATGCGTACACCCGGAGCAAATAAATCTACACTGGTTTTGCCGTAGTTGCTAAACGAAGCGGCCAGGTGGTCGTCTTTACCCCAGGCCGAAGCGCCTACTTCAATCCAGTTTTTAGCCACCTTCTTTTTGCCCAATAGGCGGGTAGGGTAGTTTTTAGCTACATCGGTATTGGCACCTGAATTGCCTGCTGCATGTACGAGCAGTACTCCTTTGCTTTCGGCATATTTTACAGCGGCATCTACATAGGCTTTATGGGGCGAAAAGGCTTTGCCAAAGCTCATGTTTATTATTTGAGCACCATTATCAACTGCATAGCGAATAGCATTGGCCACATCTTTGTCGTGCTCATCGCCATCGGGTACGGCTCGTACAGCCATTATTTTTACATTATTGGCCACGCCATCAATACCAATGCCATTGCCCCGCTTGGCTGCAATAATGCCCGATACGTGGGTGCCATGAAAATTATCTGTGTCATTGGCAATTACATCGTTATTG
>JALWRJ010000535.1 GCA_026994125.1 Cyclobacteriaceae bacterium
ACTACTATATGGTGGATTGTTTTGCCGAACATAAAGTGCCCTTAACCCGGGTACAAATGATATTGCTTATTGTGCTTAGCAAACAAAATGGCCAACCACAACACAGCTTGGCATTTTTAACAAATCGAGATAAAACCTCGTTGGCACGGCTTTTAGCTACCATGGAGCGTAAAGGGTTGGTGGAGCGCAAACCGGATACAAAGGATTTGCGTAGTAAGTTGGTCTTTATTACTCCTGCAGGCCATCATGCATTAGATACGGCACTTCCTGTGCTAAACCGTGTAATTAAAACTATTCAAACAGGCATTACCTCACAGGAAATGGCAACCACCCTAAAGGTGCTTAAACAAATTTTAGTAAACGTAAAAACTGCATAACAACCCATTATGATGAGAACAATTATAAATATAGGTATAGGGCTGCTATTACTACTGGGAGCCGGCTTTGTATTTAAATGGATGGTAGATGCCAACAAAAAACCAAAGCGTAAGGCCAAAAAAATTGTTAAAACCGTATTTGTTGATACCGTGCATAACCGGCAGGTGCCTATTATGCTAAAAGCAAACGGCACTTTAGTAGCCAAAAATAAAATTGAACTTTTTAGCGAAGTACAGGGGGTTTTGCAACCTACTACTAAGGAGTTTAAAGCCGGTGTAGCTTATAAAAAAGGAGAGGTTATGCTAAAGATTAATAGCGATGAAGAATACACACGTTTACAGGCGCAAAAAAGTACTTTGTATAATACCATTACTTCTATTATACCCGATGTGCGGCTCGATTTTCCTGAAGAATACCCAAAGTGGAGAAATTACCTAAGCAAGTTTGATTTTGATAAACCTACGCCAAAACTGCCCAAGGCCAATTCCGAAAAAGAAAAGTTTTTTATTTCGAGCCGTAATATTTACACTACCTTTTACAATGTTAAAAACCTGGAGGTACGGTTGCAAAAATACACCCTTAGGGCGCCCTACAATGGTGTACTTACCGAGGCATTGGTTAATACGGGTTCGTTGGTAAGGCAAGGCCAAAAGTTAGGTGAATTTATAAACCCCCATGTATTCGAAATGGAGGTATCTATCAATGCCAATTACATTGATTTGCTCAAAACAGGAGCCTCGGTAACCTTACGTAATCTCGATAACTCGTTACAGTGGCAAGGCACCATTATTCGAATTAATGGTAAAGTAGATCAGGCCTCGCAAACCGTAAAAACGTATATCCGTGTGGCTGGAGAAGGGCTAAAAGAAGGTATGTACCTGGAGGCACATATAAAGGCTAAAAACGAACATGAAGCGTTCGTAATTCCTCGTACCCTATTGGTAAACAATCAAAAAGTGTATGCGGTGCAAGACTCGGCACTTGCTTTGCTAACGGTTAACCCTGTATATTTTAAAGATAAAAGCGTAATTGTAAAAGGTTTACCCGAAGGCACCATTGTTCTTAAACGTCCTATTCCGGGTGCATATCAAGGGATGAAAGTAAAAATAGGAGAGGCGTTAACCAATCCTAAAAACTAGCTTCCTATGAAAAAGATAATTACCTATTTTATAAAGTTTCCGGTAGCTGTTAATGTGTTTATTTTGGCGGTGGTTGTATTTGGTATTTTGGGTGCCAAATCAATGAAATCTTCCTTTTTTCCACTTTCCGATGCTAAAAACATTACCATATCATTGTTTTACCCGGGAGCCTCGCCCGAGGAAATGGAGGAAGGCATTGTGCTTAAAATAGAAGACAACCTAAAGGGAGTGGTGGGCATTGAGCGCGTTACATCGGTATCGCGTGAAAACTCGGCCACCATAAATGTTGAAGTAGAAACCGGCAAAAACATTGATGTGGTACTGGCCGATGTAAAAAACGCAGTGGATAGGGTGCCTTCTTTTCCATCTGGGATGGAGCCTCCGGTAATTGCCAAAGTAGAAAATACTGTACCGACCATTAACTTTACACTTAGTGGTGATAACGTACCGTTAACCACTTTAAAACAATATGCCCGAACCATCGAAAACGATTTGCGGGGCATGCCCGGTATTTCGCAAGTTATAGTTACCGGCTTTCCTGACGAAGAAATTGAAATTGCCGTGTCAGAAATTAAACTGCGGGCTTACAACTTATCGTTTGCTACGGTGGCACAGGCCGTACAGCAAACCAACCTGCTTATTTCGGGGGGCAACATTAAAACCGATGCCGAAGATTACCTGATTAGGGCAAAAAACAGGCAGTACTATGGCAATGAGCTAAACCATATTATTGTGAAAGCCGATAAATCGGGGCGGATAATTTACTTACAAGATGTAGCTACCGTGCGCGATGTATGGAATGAAAACCCCGATCGAATATTTTTTAACGGGCAAATAGCCATTAGCATTCAGGTAAACAACACCAACAACGAAGACCTTATTGCCTCGGCAGATGCTATAAAGGCATACATAAGCCGATTTAACCAACGCCACGATAATGTTGCACTGCATGTGGCCAGCGACCGCTCAATAACCTTGGTGCAGCGCACTCAATTGCTTACCGAAAATGCCATTATTGGGATGGCTTTGGTGTTACTTTTCCTGGCTTTGTTTTTAAATATACGAATTGCCTTTTGGGTAGCAGCCGGGTTGCCCATTGCCTTTTTTGGAATGTTTATTTTTGTGGCGCAACTAGGTGTTACCATTAATGTGTTATCCTTATTTGGGATGATTATTGTAATTGGTATTTTGGTGGATGATGGTATCGTAATTGGCGAAAACATTTACCATCATTTTGAAAAAGGTAAATCGCCTATCCGGGCAGCCATTGATGGCACCCTCGAGGTAATACCTCCTATTGTTTCGGCTATTTTAACC
>JALWRJ010000536.1 GCA_026994125.1 Cyclobacteriaceae bacterium
CGCCCAGGTATTGTTGTAGCAAATCCACCATGGCACCATCTAAAATAGCCGTTTTGCCTTTGCTACCCTTTGCTCCTCCTGGCACATAAATTAATTTGGCTTTAAAATTAACATCTTTTTTACGTAAGTTTAACAACTCGCTTACTCGTAAACCTGCCCAGTATATTAAGGATAAAATACTTTTGTGTTTTAAGTTAGCAGTAGTAGCAAGTAGAGCTTGTACTTGTTTTTTGGTTATTACCCGGGGTGGTTTTTTTTCTTTCTCTGGTTTATCAATTAATTGTTGGGGAGGCTTTTGTTTTGGCTTGAGTTGGCCGGTAGCCAGCATCGATGTAATCCGTTTTCGGTTTTCCGGGGTATCCGGTACATACCAAAATTTATTGGTTTGGCTCCACCTAAACTTATGCTGCTTAAAAAGGCTTATCAACCCTTTATTAAACCGAATTTTAACACCAATTATACGGTTGCCTCGATGGGTTTTATATACTAAGGTTGCCTCTTCCTGCCTCATTGCGCAAACAATAACGCTAAAAAAGCTGTAAAATCCAAATTATTCCTTAATAATTACCCAAAAAAGTGCAACAAACTCCCTTTTCCTGTAAAATTCTCCTAAAACTTCCACCTTTAAGGCTGGCCATTTCAATAGGCAGCAAAAATCTTATCCTACCCCAAATTATTCATCTAAGGCCTCCACGGCCTTTACCTCGGGTAATGCACGTTTTAGTAATGCCTCTATGCCCGATTTAAGGGTAACAATGCTTGATGGGCATCCGCTACACGAACCCGACAACACCACTTTTACAACTCCATTAGTGTACGAATGAAAATGGATAGCGCCCCCGTCCTGCTCAACAGCCGGCTTAATGTACTCATCTAGAATCTCATTAATTTTTGCCACCATTTCTTGGTCTTCGGCCTTGGTGTGTATTTTAGGCATGTCGGCTTTTTCGGGTATTGAGGTGCCAATTTCGGTACCATTAGAAAGCGCTTCCGAGATAAAATTTCGGGCTTCGTTTTGCACTTCCATCCATTCTACCCCCTGGTCTTTGGTAAGCGTAATATAATTGCTCGAAACAAAAACTTCTTTCACCCAATCAAAAGTACTAAACAGCATTGCTGCCATGGGCGAGTGTTCGGCTTGGCTTGGGTGGGTAAAATCATGAAAAAAATCGCGAGGTACCAACATGTAGTTGGCCACAAATTTCATGGTTTGAGGGTTTGGAGTAGCTTCAATATATACCTGGGTGGGTTTCTTTTTCATAAGCCATTGTTATTTAGACAAATATACAAGTGTTTATGTAAACACCCTTCTTCATAAACCCGGAAAGTTCAGCTACATTTATCAAGTAAACCTTTCATTACAAAAATATGGTATAAACAAGCTCTTTTTTACAATAAGTAGCAATACACCATCCCCAACTATCAGTAATTTATTAATCCTCTGTAAATCCATAAAATCGCTCTAAGCTATTGTTTAGGAATGTACTGCTAGCCTTATATACACCCTCATTATAGATTTTTCCATTGCATTTTGCAGATTGAGTATTGCTGGCCGAAACATCAATTGATTCTACAATAGTATAAGCCCCTGCATCGTATTCATTATTTAAACTAGTAACTGCGGTGGCCTTAAATTTTTCATCCTTAAATACTCCATTAATAGGAACATCTTTTTGTAAAGAAGCATTTAGTACAGCTTGGGTTTTCATTCCTGTTGAGTAAGCAAATGACGACTTGGTATAAAAATAAACACTATATGACGAAGCTACGCCTTCGGCAGAAAGTTTTAAATCGGGTGAAGCCACTAACTTTGATATACCGCCCACTATTTTAGTAGCAGATTTACTAATACCTGATTCCGAATCGGTCATAAAAGGTATAATAATATTTATTTTAGCAACCACTGTGCCATCTAGCCCTTGAGAAATTTTAATACTGTTGTCCATTATACCCTTCTTTTCTCTCCCTTTTTTGTCAACTTTTTTTCTATAATAATTAAACCCTGTTGGGGTAGCCATGGCATACCCCTTAATTTGGGCTTCATTAATGTTGCCCCCATTCACTAATTCCCATCCTGCAAAAGGCTTAATACCACTTGCAGCTGATGCATCTATTAAGGTATATCCTTTAGATTTCAAGTTATTTATAAACTCTTGGTATAGTTTATCGGTGGTGTTTTGTAAATCTTCTTGTTGGATGCCTTCTGCAATAACGGTTAATGATGCTTTTGTTTTCCCATGATGAACCCCTTCACGGGTTTGTTCGGCATCGGCATACACTACTTGGTAAAATATGTTGAACTCAGCAATAAATATTTTTTTAGGAGCTTTTTTAAAATCTTTGCTGTTCATATCGTTAGAAGACCGCCCAGGTTTTTTAAGTTCAACGGGGCCTACCTGCTGGGCTTTTAGGGGCAAAGTAATAGCTAGAGCTAATAGGATAATAAGTGCATTTAAGGTTTTCATATCAGTACTATTTTAAATATTATATACTCAATTCAAAATTCGCTAAATAGCTTAAGTTATAAAATACCTGCCAGCAGGTATATAGAACTAACCTATAGCCGGAAACGCCTGTGTAAAAGAGGAGTGCAGGTTTGGTTGGATAGTAGAATTATACTAAATTATTTGCATAGGCGAATTTTACCAATCCTACAATAGAGTTGCATTGGGTTTTTCGAAATATGTTTTTTCGATGGGTTTCAACTCCTGTTTTCCGGATTAATTTGGGCTTAAATTATAATAGTCAGGTTATCAGTCCATTAAGACAATAGGATGTGGGTATTTGGGTGTCTCATGCTATTTTTGGTACATGTTTGTACGAAAAAAGAA
>JALWRJ010000537.1 GCA_026994125.1 Cyclobacteriaceae bacterium
TTTTCCAACGCCCGAACATTTGGCGGTGGCTCACTTCGATGAGGTGTTTTCGCTCATAAAATCGGTTACCTACCCCAACAATAAAGCAAAGCATTTAATTAACATGGCCAACATGCTGGTTAAGGAGTTTAATTCTGTTGTGCCCGATACGGTTGCCAACCTACAAAAACTACCGGGCGTAGGCCGAAAAACCGCCAATGTAATTGCTTCGGTGGTGTATAACCAGCCCACTATGGCCGTAGATACACACGTTTTTAGGGTATCGAAACGTATTGGCCTGGCTACTCAAACAG
Source organism: Cyclobacteriaceae bacterium (assembly GCA_026994125.1). GTDB lineage: Bacteria > Bacteroidota > Bacteroidia > Cytophagales > Cyclobacteriaceae > JAKISE01. Next base: position 294 of record JALWRJ010000537.1, read on the forward strand.
CCCGTACCCCCCTGGAAGTAGAACGGCAGTTGGTAAAGCATATACCCGCCAAAGATGTACCACTGGCCCACCACTGGCTTATTTTGCATGGGCGCTACACCTGCCTGGCACGCAAACCCAAGTGCGAAAGTTGCCCCATTACCTCCTGGTGTAAGTACTACGAAAAACACTTCTAACCCGGTTTGTTATGTGTGGTATTCACCTCATTCTTAGCACATCCAAACAAACGCCTGCATTGCAACGCATGCTTAAAGCCACTGCATACCGCGGGCCCGATGCTTCTGGCATGACCGAAACCGCTTTGGGTAAGGCACAACTTGGGCTGGGGAGCAACCGCCTGCAAATTATTGATAACGATGAACAATCTCATCAGCCTTTTACATCAGACTGCGGCCGTTACCTGCTGGTGTTTAATGGCGAAATCTACAATTTCCAAACACTAAAAAATGAGTTGCTATCCCAGCAGGTAACCTTTAAAACCGGCTCCGATACCGAAGTGCTACTGTCCTGGTTAATGGTTAAAGGAAGTGCCGGTGTGGCTCACCTAAATGGCATGTTTGCTTTTGTATTTGTAGATACTGTAAAAAACACGCTGTTGATGGCACGGGATGCTTCGGGTATTAAGCCCCTGTTTGTGCACCAAAGCCGTGGTTTGCTTGTGGCGGCCTCCGAACTAAAAGCCATTTTTGCTACCAATTTGGTAAAAAAGGAGCTAAACGAAGCTGCCATCCCAAGCTACCTGACGTATAAATACGTGCCGGCACCCAATACATTTTTTAAAACCATCCAGGAAATACCCCCGGGTAGCATTTGGCAAGTTGATGATTGTTTTACTATCCAAAAAAGCCGGTTTGTTCCGGCATTTACACCCTCTACCCAGCCCCTTAAAGAGCTCTTACTCGATGCCCTGGCTATGCAATTCAACCCACAGCAAGCCGGCTTAATGTTAAGTGGCGGGGTAGATTCTACCCTACTGCTAGCCTTGCTGGCTCAAGAGTTTGGCTACCGGCATATTCCGGTGTTTTCAGTGCTTGCCGAAAACAACCGAACGGGCAAACCTACCCAGGATACCGATTTTGCGCCTCGGGCTGCCAAGCTTTACCAAGCCGATTTTAACCCTGTAAACTTAACAGAAAAGAGCTTTGAACAAATAGATGCTTATGTGCAAACACTTAACCAACCCATTGCTGATAGTGCTGGTTTTTTAACCTGGTTGCTGGCCGGGCAGGCAAAAAAATTGGTAAAGGTGTTGCTTTCGGGTGCCGGTGCCGATGAGTTATTTGCCGGTTACAACCGCCATCGGGCTTTTGCTGCTTACCTTAACAACAGAGAAAAACCCTGGTTTAAGCTACTGCTATCTACCAGGCAACTGCCCTTGGCCTTGCCTATGGGTAATGTATTGCACAAATTGGCCCATGCTGTGCACGAAGACCCTTCCATTACGTTCCATCATTTTATTCAATCCGATACGTTTAGCAAGCCTACCGGTCTATGGCCGGCACAACCCAATACCGAACAGCATCTGCGCTTAGCCCTAAACCACGATTACAGCCACTACCTGTCCGGTGATGTACTGGCCATTACCGACCAGGCCACCATGCAACATAGCATTGAAGCCCGGGTGCCTTACCTCGATACCACCCTGGTAGCCACTCAACACGCCCAACCTGCTTTTAGCCTACTTAGCCAGGGGCCTAAATGGCAGCTTAAAAACCTGCTGGCTCAATACCAGGGTAAGGCGTTTGCCCAACGAAAAAAGCAAGGGTTTGGGCTACCCATGAACCATTGGTTAACCAACCATAAGCCCAATTGGGCTTTTAACCAAAACGAACAGCTACTGCACCAATTTGTACCTGCAAATAAAATTAGCCGGTTGGTGGCTCTACACACTCGCAAAAAACAGGATTTTACACAGGAACTCTGGCGTATTCTCCTGTTACAAAAATGGCTGGTTCGGCACTTTTAATAGTGTTAATAGCAAAACTTTTCCCTGGCACGAGCCAAGGAAAAGTTCGAATCTCCGGCTTATCTTTTTGGAGCTAAACTAGTTATCTATACCTTTACGCTTCATGAAAGTACTCTACATACATCAGTATTTTAGAACGCCCAATGAGGGAGGTGCTATTCGCTCGTACTACCTGGCCAAAGGAATGGTAGAAAATGGCATGGAAGTAGAGCTTATTACTTCGCATAACAAACCTGCTGAAGAGGTAAAACTAATTGAAGGCATTAGAGTACATTACCTGCCCGTGTTTTACGATAACTCGCTGGGGTTTGCAAAACGGGTATATGCGTTTTTTAAATTTATGCGTTTGGTACGCAAAAAAGTACGCAGCATTCAACATATAGATGTTTGCTATGCCACCTCCACCCCGCTAACCATTGGCCTATCGGCATTAAAAATTAAACAGGAATTAGGCATTCCATACTTTTTTGAAGTGCGCGACTTGTGGCCCGAAGCCCCGGTACAACTTGGGGTCATAAAAAACCGCTTTTTAAAGTGGTACCTGGAAGGGTTGGAGCAAAAAG
>JALWRJ010000538.1 GCA_026994125.1 Cyclobacteriaceae bacterium
GTCTTCGTTCATAGCCAGGCAGGCCGAGCAGCCGGGTTGTCTTAACTCAAAACCGGCTTCTTCTAAAATTTTATCAATTCCTTCTTGCTTTGCTTGTGCCTCCACCTGTTTTGAACCGGGAACAATCCAGGCAGTAATGTGGTCGGCTTTCTTTTTGCCTTTTACAATATCGGCTACTGCTCTTAAATCTTCGATTCGTGAATTGGTACAACTGCCTATGAACACATAATCTATTTTTTTGCCTTTAAGTGTAGAATTATCTTGCAATTGCATGTATTCTAAGGCTTTTTTAAAAGTTGCATCGCCATTGGCTGAAGGTATTTTATCATTTATTTTAATACCCATAGCGGGGTTCGTACCAAATGTTATCATGGGTTCAATATCGGCTGCATCAAAGCGCACTACTTTATCATATACGGCACCCTCATCAGTTTTCAGGGTTTTCCAGTACGCCAGTTTCTTATTCCATTCTGCTCCATCGGCCGGTGCAAATGTTCTTCCTTTTACATAGTTAAAGGTAGTTTGGTCGGGCGCAATAATACCTCCACGAGCACCTAGTTCGATGCTCATATTGCATACGGTCATGCGGCCTTCCATGCTAAGCTGCTCAAAAGCCGATCCGGCAAATTCTACAAAATAGCCTGTACCTCCAGACGTGGAAACCTGAGCTATAATGTACAGAATAATATCCTTAGCGGTTACGCCCGGCTTTAAGCTGCCATTTACTTCGATGCGCATAGATTTAGGCTTGTTTTGCAACACACATTGAGTGGCAAATACCTGTTCCACCTCGCTGGTTCCAATACCAAAAGCAATGGCACCAAAAGCCCCGTGTGTTGAGGTATGGCTATCGCCACATACAATGGTCATGCCGGGTTGTGTAATGCCCAGTTCCGGGCCAATTACATGCACAATACCCTGGTAGGGATGCCCCAAGCCATAAAGTTCAACGCCATGTTTGGTACAGTTGGCTTTAAGGGCCTCTACTTGCTTGCGCGAGAGTTCTTCTTTAATGGGCAAGTGCTGGTTTGTGGTAGGCACATTATGGTCGGCTGTGGCAATTGTTTGCTTGGGTCTAAACAAGGGCACGCCACGTTTTTCAATACCTGCAAAGGCTTGCGGGCTGGTTACTTCGTGAATAAGGTGCCTGTCAATGTATAAGATATCGGGGCCCTCTACTCCTTTTTTTACCACATGGGCATCCCAAAGTTTATCGAATAAGGTTTTTGCTGCCATGCTACGAATCAATGTTGGTAACCACGTAATCGGCTACTAATTTTTTAAGATCTTCATCATTTACCAGGCTAATTTCATCGGCCAATACAAGAAAATGTTGGTACACTTCCTCCAGTTGTTCTTTGTTTAGCTTAACCCCAATTTTATCTATTCGGTAATTGAGCGCATGCCGGCCGCTTCGGGCGGTTAGTACAATAGAGCTCCCACTGGCACCCACGGTTAAAGGGTCAATAATTTCGTAGTTTTCGCGATTTTTTAGCACTCCATCCTGGTGAATACCGGAGGAGTGGGCAAAAGCGTTGCTTCCGACAATAGCTTTATTGGCCTGTACGGGCATGTTCATTTTGTGCGCTACCAAGTGGCTTATTTCGGTTAGCATTTGCACATTTATATCGGTAAAATAGGGCAAATCTTCATGCTGTCGGATTATCATAACCACTTCTTCGAGCGAGGTGTTTCCGGCACGTTCACCAATCCCATTAATGGTGCATTCAACCTGTGTGGCTCCGTTTTGTACGGCTGCAATGGCATTGGCGGTTGCCAAGCCTAAGTCGTTGTGGCAATGAGCCGATAGATCGACTTTATGCACACCTGTTACATTTTCTTTTAAATATTTAATTTTGTTGCCAAAGTGGCTGGGGAGGCAATATCCGGTGGTATCCGGTATATTAATTACGGTGGCACCCACCTTTATTACTTCTTCGACTACCCTGGCCAGAAATTCATTATCGGTTCTGCCGGCATCTTCGGCATAAAATTCTACATCTTCTACATATTTTTTGGCATACTTTACGGCTGCCACGGCACGTTCCAGCACGTCTTCGCGGGTAGTCCTTAACTTAGAAAACACATGCAAATCGGAGGTGCCAATACCTGTATGAATTCGTGCTCGTTTTGCCGGTTTAATGGCTTCGGCAGCCACGTCTATATCTTTTTCAATGGCTCGTGTTAGGCCACATACAATGGCATGCTGCGTTTGTTCGGCTATAGACTTAACCGAATCAAAATCAGCAGGGCTCGAGATGGGGAATCCGGCTTCAATTATATCAACTCCCAAATTATCCAGCGCCTTGGCCACAATAAGTTTATCCTCCTTATTTAGTTGGCAGCCGGGCACCTGCTCGCCATCGCGTAAGGTAGTATCAAAAATTTTAATTTTTTCTGCCATTGTATTTTTTTAATTTGTTTCGTGCCCAAATCTAGGATAAGCGAAAAACCATTCAAATGCCAAGTTTTTTAATAAATACAATTTCTGTTTTTAGATTAACTCATTAATTTTACATAAATTAATATTTTTTAAAATTATAAATACAATGCCTAAGCAAGCATCAAGCGAACTTTTTGAACTTATAAAGAGTATGAGTGCAAGCGAAAAACGGTATTTTAAAATACAAACACTTGCACTTATTAATGATTCTAAGTATGCCAAGCTATTTAATACACTCGATAAGCAAACACGTTTTAACCCACTAGCCAGCTACGATTTTGTACGCTTGGAGCAGTTGCCAAATTTAAAGGCCAATTTGTATAAAAAGATATTGCAATCACTAAGACGGTTTCACCTATCCACCAGTAT
>JALWRJ010000539.1 GCA_026994125.1 Cyclobacteriaceae bacterium
GAGGGACAAGTGTATTTTAGTCGTGTAGCTGTAGGGGGTAATAACCTTACCATTACCGGTAGCGGAATTTTAGATGCTAACCTTACAGTAAACTTTGGAGATTTGCAACAAGGCGTACATTACGAAATAATTAATGGCAATGTAGTACCTAAGCCTGTGGTTGAAAATTCAGTAATTACCGTTATAGGAACCGGGGCAGCCACCGCTACGGTACAAGGTGTGGCTACCATTGAAACCGACCTTACCAATAGCACTCCTGAAGTGCCTCAAAATGTTACCATAGTAGCAGATTTTGATGACAATTTAGTGAAAAGCAGTTCAGTTAGTTTAAGTTACTTTTTTGCTACCAATAGTAGTGCCTTAAGCTTAGGCTCAGCAGTGGTAGATAATACTACAGGTGCTTATTCTATGACTGTACCTGCCGGAGTTAGATTTGATATTACTATACCCAACATCCAAGCCAACCAGCGCATTGCTGTAAATGGATACGATGGCCAGGATTTGCCTCGCCCCGAGTATAGAGATATACTTACCAATTTTGGGCCAAGTTATGGTGCCGATAATATTCCTACCGTGCCGGGAGCTCGTGTTGTTTTTGATGCTCCATCAGCTGCTGGCGAAGGTTTTACGTTTGGTAGTTTTGCTCGCGAAGGCCGTGCTATTCAAACGTTTACTTTAAATGCTAATTCTACTACTATCACACAACCTTACGAACCTTCGTCTGATATTATTACCCAGGTAACCAATAGAGGAGCCGGCTATTTTAACTCACCTACCATTACAATAACCGATGCTGGCTCCGGAACAGGTGCCTATGCCGAAGCCTGGATTGAGTTGGCCATTAGCGGATTAACCTTGAATGATGCCGGTTCGGGGTATGCCGCTAATACTACCTATTCGTTTAACCTGGTTTATGATGAAATTGACCAAAATGGTACTAATCCCAACCAAGTGTGGGATACCAATGTGATTGATATTGATACCGATGGTTCCGGTGTATTTCAAACTTCGGCCATTACTACAGCACTTACCAATGCCATGGACAATGCCGACCAATATTTTGATGTTGCCAATTTAGAGCAAATCTCCGATAATATATCCAACTTACGATTAGTGAACAGTAGTGCTACTACCGATGCTATTATTGATGTATCTGCTGCTACCGGTAGGGTTTATTATATTAGGGTATTTGACGGAGGAAACGACTACACCATGCCAAGCTTTGCCTTTAGTGGAGGGGGTGCTACCACACAAGCTGCCATGGATATTCTTGAGTTCGGAACACAGTGGACATTTGATGTGGATAATACAGGCGTAACCAGCCCTTACACATTCCCACCTACAAATGTGTATTTCGAATACAATAACATCACAACTGGTTCTGCAGGTGTATCTTCTAGTTCCAATGGACAAAATGTTGAGGATGGGCAAAATTCTACGTTAGTAAATTTACTAAAGGCCGATGGTAGTGGTAATTTACAGTTTATCGACCCTACGGCTTCGTACAGAACTTCGTTTTATGCTTCTTCAACTCCCATAGTTAGAGTAGAAGAAACAGAGGCCATTCCTGCGGCCAGGTTTATTCGCCCTTACGAAATTAATACTGAAGGACAGGTAACAGGTATGAGTACAGGTGGCTGGGCAACCGATTTTACTTCAAGCAATGGTTCGGGCTACAGTAGCCAATTTAATGTTACGGTTGAACCTTCTGCAACTGGTGCTCCCGGTTCTGGCGCAATTATTGCATTAACAGGTGGTACCAATCAAGCTAATGGCGAGTACCAATGGGGAGGTAGCTATTTAGTACAAAATGGTGGCTCAGGTTACTTAATTGACTTAAATGTGCATAATGGCAATGTCGTTAGCGGTGATAACCGAATATACTACAATGCCGGAGGTGATGTAACCAATGTAGAACTCAAAGCAGGTACAACCCATGTGGTGGATATAAGGTATGGTACAGGCGATAAATCTGTAAGTGTTTACTAATAACTAATTAAATTAGTAGAAAAACCGAACCTTTCATGGTTCGGTTTTTTTATGGGGCAGGTTTTACTAAATTATTCTAACAACAAAATCCTCCGAACTGAAAGCAATTATAACTTTCGCCCGAAGGATTTGTTCTATTAGTTGGCTTGTTAACACTAAGGTAGGGTGGCGGTTCTAAAGTGCCAAATGCGTTTCGGTAAGGGGTACTAAACCTGGCTAAGTTGCATTTATTGCCGTTAAGTTGTATATGTAGTGGTTGCAATCTAAGTGTTTTAACTTTAAGCCTAAGCTATGGGGGTAGCAGAAAGCTTTTAATTAATCAATTTTCCTCAAATTGTTTTTCCAGAGCGCCATGTTCTTCCAAATCGCGCACAATTTTTTTGTCCAATGGAGTTTCTTTAATCAAGTTATAGTTTTCCCAAAACCTTTTGTTATAATCTTTATGCTGGTATTGCAGTCCGTAATGTTTCATTTTACGCGAGCTGGGGATCCAATTGGGGTCTTTATCGTTTATATTATTTATGAGTAATTCCTGAAAAAGTTGGGTAGTTTGTTCTGGTTTGCCCAATTCTGTATTCATCCAAACATTTTTATAGCGCACTTTAATGTATTTTAAATAGAGCTTACCGTTGTGGGGTTCAAATTCAATTAATTTGTCCATTCGCATTACATTATTAAGCAGTTTGCGGTTACGCTTGTACTCAAAAATGGGCTGTTCGCCATTTCCCCATCCAAACTCCAACCTTACAATGCCATAGGTGTTAGGATCTATGTAAACAAAAAGCTCATAACCGGGTTGATCTATAAAAACCAGGTATA
>JALWRJ010000540.1 GCA_026994125.1 Cyclobacteriaceae bacterium
CCCTTAAACACCAATATCCTGATTTTGTGGTTTCCATTGGGCTGTTGCACTCAACAGCCCTGCCCGATAATGCTGAAAAAAAAGAAGTACGCTCTAAACTTATTTCATTTCTTCAGAAAAACCCTGCCGGTAATTTTTTAGCCGGGTTTGCCGCCACCCTGTTTTGCCACCCTAACGATGAGGCATTGAAACCCAGCATTAAAAAAGTAGTGGGCATGTCGGCAGGAGTAAGTAGCCAAACCATTATAGGCTATACCCGGGCTATGCGCAACCGCCCCGATTTAACCACTGTGTTGTACCAGGAAAAAGCGCCTTTTTTTATGGCCGGCACCTGCGACAAGGCAGTTCCTTTGGAAGATAGCCAAGGACAAATAAAACAGATAGCCGATAAGCAAAACTGTTATTTATTGGAAAATGTAGCCCACATGGGTATGTACGAAGCCCCCAATACGGTAATTAAAGCAATGAATAAGTACCTGATGGCATATTAGTACAAACTTTGGTTGAAAAACTCTCGAAAAATTCTTTATATTGTGATTTATTTCTTAATTTTTTAGAAAAATTAGCTTAACTAACTAATAATACCTTAACACAAAACCTAAAAACAATGGAAGAAACTCCCTTAGAATTTATCGACACATGGAATATGTGGAGTAAATATGCCGCCATTTTCTTTCTTGCTGCTGCTATTTTGCGTGTGATTGCCCATTTTGCAAAAGTGGCATCAACCAAAGATTTTAAAATGAAATACGATTACATTAGCGAGAATGAGATTTCTGCCCTTTGGACCGCCACCATTCTTTTGCTAATAGGTGCCGGGCTGTTGGCCAATTCGTTTGTATCGGATATCGGTGTTTTTTGGTTTATTATTCGGGCGGTGGTTACGTTTACGGTAGCTTTTATTATTGGTGTAATTGCCAATAATATGCTAAAGTTTTACTATCCGTTTAGCTTAGAAAAAAGACTGAAAGTTTTAAGGTACACCCCTCGAATTTCTCCCAAAACCGGCAAACCCATGAAACTAATGAGCGAAGAAGAGGAAGATGTTTACCTGGACGAAGGTATGCAGGCCGAAGAAGATGTTTTTAGTGTGGATTATGATGTATGGCTGGACGAAGAAACAAATTTTACTAAAATTGAAAAATATTCGGGCCATTTGCATGCCAGTGAGTGCCCTGAGTGTGGTTACCAAACCTTTAAAGTAGTTAAAGAAGAAGTTGTTCGAAAACCCACCTCCGATGAAGACGGAGAGCTTATTAAATACTATGAGTGTGGCTTTTGCGATCACCGCTCTCAATCAACCCACCGTATTGGGCAGTTGGTTATTCACGAAGATGTATCTAACGTATCGATGGGTTAAGAAAACAAAAAAGGCTGTTTTAGACAGCTTTTTTTTATTACCCCTCCTGCTAAAGTAACTATTTTTCTTTTGCCAGTTCCCAAATAGCATCCATTTCGGCCAGGCTCATATCTGCTAGTTGCCGCCCTTTGGCTTTAGCTTGGGCTTCTAAGAAATTAAATCGCTTAGTAAACTTTTTATTCGTTTTTTCCAGGGCATCCTCCGGGTTTATACCCACAAACCGGGCATAATTTATAAGCGAAAAAAGTAAATCTCCAAATTCGTTTTCGGCTGCCTCTTTATCAATGAGCCTGCCCTTTTCTATATTAAATTCGGCTTTAAACTCGTTCATCTCCTCTTCAACCTTTTCCCATACTTGTTCTTTGGCTTCCCAATCAAACCCCACACCTTTTACTTTTTCTTGTATGCGCATGGCCTTAACCATAGCCGGCAACGAAGATGGTACACCCCCTAACACAGTTTTATTTCCTTTTTCTTTCAGCTTTAATTTCTCCCAATTTTCACTTACTTCTTGTTCATTTTGCACGGTAACATCGCCATAAATATGAGGGTGGCGGTGTATTAATTTTTCAGCAATCCCTTCCAATACATCTACCAGGTCGAACCCCCCTTTTTCATCGGCTATTTTGGCATAAAAAACCAAATGCAAAAACAAATCGCCCAGTTCCTTTTTTATTTCGTCCGTGTTTTGCTCAATTATGGCATCCGATAATTCATACACTTCTTCCAAAGTAAGATAACGCAACGTGTCCATAGTTTGCTTTTTATCCCAGGGGCAGAGCGTTCGTAGCTCATCCATTATGGTAAGTAATTTATCAAAAGCAGCAAGTTTCTGTTTTCGCCTTGGGTCATCCGGCACTCTCTTTTTATCCATTTTTAAGCCTTATATTTGAACAATTAAGCAAGCAATTGTGTTATCTTTGTGCAAAGATATTCAAATTATGACTACCTTACTTGTAATCGGATTTATAGGCCTGTTTTTTATGTTAATGTCGGTACGTGTACTGCTTAAAAAAGACGGTAAATTTAAAGGCACTTGCGCCTCGCAAAACCCCTATTTAGCCAAAGAACCCGGAGCTCCGTGTGGCTATTGTGGGCGCACATTCGATGAAGACGGAAACAGTAATTGTGAAAAAGAAGACAATATTGTTCACAAGGTAGTTTCATCCTTCAGGTAAACCCTTTCATAATTTTTCTTTTTTTAGTACAGGATAGTGTGCTAATAATATCATTATCTTTGTATAAACCCTACGTTATTCGTGACATTAATTAAATCCATTTCAGGCATTCGAGGCACTATAGGTGGCTCACCTGGCGAAAATCTTACCCCCATTGATGTTGTTAAATTTGCCGCTGCCTTTGGTGTGTGGGCAAGCAACAAACAAAAAAATACAACCATTGTAGTGGGGCGCGATGCCCGGCCATCGGGACACATGGTAAACCAATTG
>JALWRJ010000541.1 GCA_026994125.1 Cyclobacteriaceae bacterium
GCTATTGGGGCGTGCTCCTTTTTTACCGATGCTTTGGCTACATCCTTTGGTTGTTCATCTGCTACAGGTTTCTCAATTACTCCTCTCTCAACAGGCATTGTTTCCTTTGGTTGAGTACCCTCCTTTGTCACTGCATCTTTCTTCTCTTCAGCCATCTTATTAATTTCTTGGTTGGTTGTTACACTAACTGCGTTGTCGTGCGCAGTACCGTTTGCTTTGTGTTCTAAATTCATTTAAAATAAATTACACCCTTTGGGGCTGCAAAGCTACTAAAACTATTAGTTTAAGCGTGGATCTGCCGGATAATTTGCATACAAAGCATACCGGCCACCCATTTCGTTTAAAATATCCTTCCACATATTTTCTTTACGAGTATTAAACACTAATTGTTCTGTAGCCTCCGGAAAAACTATCCACGAATTTTTATCTATCTCGTCCTGCAACTGCCCTTCGCTCCAGCCGGAATAACCCATAAAAAAGAGTACATCTGCTGATGCTCCGGTAATAGTTTGCCACGCAATAAGCTGTTCATAATTGCCACCCCAGTAAATTTGGCTACCTACCTGTATGCTATCCTCAATGGTGGCGTTGTTGCGAAATAAAAAATGAAGAGTATTAGGCTCAACAGGGCCTCCCAAGCCAACTTTATATGATAGTGGAACATCTACCAACTGGTTGAGTGTAAAATCGGATAACTTATTGAGTACCAAACCAAAACTTCCTTTTTCGTTATGCTCACATAAAAATATAACCGAACGCTCAAAATTATAATCGGGCAAATGAGGCTCTGAAATAAGCAAACTACCTTTGGCAGGAGGATATTCGTTTTTGTATTTAAACAACATGTTTTCCATGCCAATAAAATTAATCGATTAAAGCATACTGACCACCAAAATTTCTAAAAAAAAGTGGAATGGGTTAATCATAAAGTTTAGTAGATTCTTTTTTTTCGGTTACGCGCTTGGGTTTCGCCCATTCCTAAAAGTTTTAATTCAGTTGTTTTAGCCAGGGTATATTCAGGTAATACCCGTTCGGCAATAGGTTCAATTACGTCTCTGCCATTATTTTTAGGATTATTTACCAAGTTAGAAACAGGATAAGCATTCATTTCTCCAGCGGGCATTTGCTCAGTTAAAAAGGTTGATACTTCATTAAACGTATTTGCCTCCAACCAAAATTTGTAATTCTGCAAAGTAAGTATTTTTGGTTGCCTATAATGGCCAATTTTATACATTAAGGAATTACCAGGTTGAGTTATAATTCCGAAGGAAGCAACCTCTTCTCCGGTAACTTTATCAATCCAGGTAGAACATATACCTGCAAAAAAAATATAGTGCTGCCCCCGCACATACACTACATAAGGTTGTTTGGTTTGGGAATGCCACTCGAAAAAACAATTAGCTAAAACGACACATTTTTGCTGCCTGGTGGCAGATTTTACTAAGTTAAAATAACTGCGGGAATTGTTACCTTGTTTTAAAATGCTTTCAGCCTTAATATTTATTTGCCCTTTATACTTAGATGCAGCCAACGGTGGCAAATAACCAAATTGAAAATTTTGCACTAGCCCCGAATGTGCTTGTGTTATTATGGGTAACCGTTGAGCAGGGGCAGCATTAAATGTATGAGGCAGTGCTGAACTTAACCGCAAATTAAATTTTTGCTCGATTACCTCGGTTTTAGTTATCATTACATACCTGCCGCACATAGTGTAAATTTCGTTGATTATACTTGCAATGGCAAACGGCCTGTATATTATAGCTAATCAACGGGGCAATAAATTACACTTTTTCCCCTTTGTTGATGTTTTCACCAACAAACTTATGTTCTAAGTAAGCAATTTTAACTTGCGAATTTTAAACAGACTAAGCATCCATTTTTTTAGCAGGTAAAGGCTGTAATAATCCTAAATTTATTAATTTGCTAAGCATAATATTTTAATTTTGAGGGATGAAGGATTCTTCACATATAGCCAACCTGCGCAAAGAATATGCACGCAAAAAACTTTCGGTTAACGATGTATTGCCTAACCCAATTGAGCAATTCGAAAGCTGGTTTAACGAAGCCATGCAAGCAAAAATTGATGAGGTTAATGCAATGACACTGAGCACCGTATGCCCCCAAGGCAGGCCCTCGGCCCGCATAGTACTACTTAAAGGGGTAGAAAACAAAGGCTTTGTGTTTTACACTAATTACACCAGCGAAAAAGGCCGGCATTTGGAAGCCACTCCCTATGCAGCCTTAACTTTTTTTTGGAAAGAGTTGGAGCGCCAAGTACGCATTGAGGGCTCTATTACCAAAGTAAGTAAAAGTACTTCTGCGGCATATTTTCATTCGCGCCCCTGGAAAAGCCAGGTAGGCGCCTGGGTTTCGGCTCAAAGCCAACCTTTAACTTCAAGGTTTGAACTCATGCGTAAATTTGCCACCAAAGCAGCCAGCCTGGTAGGGCAACAAGTTCCGCTCCCCGAATTTTGGGGTGGGTACCTGCTCTCCCCCACTCGAGTTGAGTTTTGGCAAGGAAGGCCCAGCAGGCTACACGACCGGATAAATTACAAACTCCAAGAAAGCCAATGGGTTATTGAAAGGTTATCGCCCTGATGAATACGTATTTAAACCGCTACGCCTACCCTTCGTTGCACATTGGGGCTACCCCAGCTCCCAACACCGGCCTTAGTGTAGTGATGCCCGTGCATAATGAGCCGGAGGTTCTAAATGCACTTAACAGCCTGGCCAACAGCAGCTTACCAAATACAACTACCGAAGTACTCATTATTATAAACGAAAGCGAACAGGCTTCTTCACCC
>JALWRJ010000542.1 GCA_026994125.1 Cyclobacteriaceae bacterium
AGCTTGCCCTATGTAAATGTAGGCCATATATTTGAAATGCCATTTTTAGGATTTTACGGATATTTGCCTTTTGGAATATACTGTTGGTTATGGTGGATTGCATTTGCAACATTACTAAATATACCTGCAAAATTTTTACATGCTAACCCTTTAGATTTTTAACATGCGTTTTTTATTTATTCTTTTTGCGCTCGCCCCCTTCACATTAGTTGCTCAATCTATTGCTTTTGATGGTGCAGAACCTGCCATGGAAATAGGAAAATATGTTTCATTATTGAAAGATTCTTCCGGCAAACTAAGCATCAGCCAGGTAAGTTCGCCCACTATTACCACTAAGTTTACACTGTCTGAAAAACAAAACCTAAGCCTGGGTTATTCTACTTCCATTTTCTGGCTTAAGTTCTCAGTTAACAACCAAACAGCTAAGCCTATTATATTAGAACTGGCGCAAGCAGGGTTGCCCCAGGTAGATTTGTATTATAAAAATAATGATGCTCCGTTTACTCACCTAACTTCGGGGTACCAGGTACCTGTGTTTAAGAAACCTATTCAAAGTTCTTTTCAGGCATTTGAGCTACCGGTTGGCCATTCGGTATGCTATGTGCGGTTAAATTCTAATTCCGAACCTATACCTGTACGCTTGTTTACACCCCGGGCGTACGATAAACATGCCACCTACCAAAAATTTACTTATGGTGTGTATGTGGGGTTAATGTTTTTTGTTGCCTTACTTAATGTTTTCTTTTTTATTTCACTTAAAAAGCGTATTCACCTGTTTTATGCCCTTATTGTGCTTATTTATATTGGATATTCTGCCGCTGTTATAGACGGCTTTATTGTTTATTTTATTCCTAAAGTTGATTTACTATTCCTATACACTACTATACCTGCCTTGGGTATAACCCTTCAAACTTTATACAGCCTTTATTTTCTTGAAGCAAAAAAATATACCCCAAAAGTGTACCAAATCGTACTGGGTTTTGCTATCTATTCAGGCCTATGGGCCATCATAAAATTCTTTTTTAGTTTCCCTATTGTACAACCCATAAATACGGTTAACGCCCTTATTTCTTTTTTTATGATGGGTTTTGTAGGAGTTAAAACCGGCAATAAAGGAAACCGGCTTGGCTACTATTTTGCACTAGCCTATTTTATTTATTTTAGTTTGGTAGTGGCTCAAGCCATTTATATTAACACAGGAAGCCCCGCCTACCTGGGCGGTTTAAGCCATGTAGCTTTTGCCACTTTAATCGAGGCCTTCCTACTTTCTTTCTTACTATCGCAACGTTCGGAGTGGGAACGCGAAGCCATTGAAAAAGAAAAAATGGCTGCACAGCAACAAGTAATAGAAACCATTCAGGAAAAAGAAAAATTAATTGAACAACAAAATACCTTCTTGGAAAAAGAAGTAGATAAAAGGACTAGTCAACTAAAATTTCAAAACAAAGAATTAAACGAATTAAATAAAACCAAAGACAGGTTTTTTTCAATTATTTCGCATGATTTACGCAGCCCTGTAAATGCCTTTAGCGGGTTGGCATCGCTATTAAAATCAAGTATTGGTTCCAAAGATTATGAACATTTACCCGAAACAGCCAATAGGTTAAGCGATGCTGCTTCGCAGCTATCAGTACTTTTAGATAACCTATTAGACTGGGCTTTAAGTCAGAAAGGAGAATTTCCGTTTTCACCAGAACAAATACAGCTTAATGAATTATTACAAGAAGTGGTTAAAAATTTTGAAAACATGGCTACTTCCAAAAACATTACACTCGAAATAAGCGCTAAAGAACAAATTGAATTTGTAGCCGACCGCAACAGTGTAATGACTATTTTAAGAAATTTAATTAGCAATGCGCTAAAATTTACCGAAAATGGCGGTAAGGTTACCATAACTTCTAAAACCACTACTAAACATGTACTCATTAAGGTAAAAGATACCGGTGTGGGTATTCCAAAAGAAAAACTAGCTACCCTATTTAGTTTTTCGGAAAGCACAAAAGGCAGCAGTGGAGAAAAAGGATTGGGGCTGGGCCTAAGACTTGCCTATGAGTTTAGCTTACTTAATAAAGGCAAGCTGGAAGCCAAAAGCACACCCGGTAAAGGCGCAGAGTTTATAGTTACATTGCCTGTTATGGTTTCGTATAAGAGCTAACCGTTGCCTGCTATTTTGCAAGTTTACGTATCCTAAAAGCACCTTTGGCTACTACAAAGAATACTAAGGTACCAATGGCTAAATCGGGCATTTTAGAACCTGTAAAATACACCATACCGGCCGCCAGCATCACACCAATATTGGCAATAATATCGTTCGAAGTAAAAATCATGCTGGCTTTCATGTGCACTTCATCGGTTTTGGCACGCTGCAATACGAGCAACGAAGCCACATTACCTGCTAATGCCAAAAGCGAAATAGCAATCATAGTTTTAAAATCCGGAAGCTCGCCATGGCCAAACACGCGCCTAAGCACTTCCAAAAAGCCCAATATGGCCAATCCTAACTGAAAATAGCCACTCATTTTGGCAATTTTCTTCTTGCGAGCAAGTACCCCGCCTACCGCATAGAGGCTTAATCCATACACCAACGCATCGGCAAGCATATCTACAGCATCGGCTACTAAGCCCATGGAGTTAGAAATAAAGCCCGTGGCAAACTCCACCATAAATAGCACAAAATTAATTACCAAGATAATCCAAAGGGCTTTGGTTTGAATGCCCTTGTCTTGGCTGCTAGTCCAATCGGTAACAACGGTTTCTAGTCTGGTTGAATCAAAGTTTAGTTCATCAATGGATGCCTCAATGG
>JALWRJ010000543.1 GCA_026994125.1 Cyclobacteriaceae bacterium
ATTTACCTTTTTAATGAACATAAAAGAACCAATAAAAATACCCTGGTTATGCAAAATATATTTTCGCCCAACTTTAAAAAAGCTAAACTAAAAAAATTGGAGTTAACTAAGGGTGAAATAAGAGTTACAAATATTGAAGATAGCCTGCCCCTTGTAAACATAAAAGACTATAGTTTAAGACTTACCAATGCCTATATCGACTCAAATACCATTAAAAGATTTTCGCCTTTTAATTACGATAACATAGAATTTTGGTCGGAATCGCTGCAATTAAATGTGAGCCAGGATTTTGCTATTAGCACCGGCAAAATGGAGTTTGATGCCAAGCATAATTCAACCATTATACAAAACTTTAAACTTAAACCATTTTACAAGCAGGGAGCCTTTTCGGCCAAATATAATATGCAAAAACAATGGGTAGCCATTACCCTTGACACCTTCGAAATTGTGGACATTCAATTTGAAGACCTGATACAGCATGGAGATTTTGTGCTAAACAAGGTTCGACTGGTAAAAGCAAACGTAGGTTTATACAAAGACAAAACTAAACCGGAACCTCCCTTTAAAAAGAAATTATTACCGGCATCGGCCATGCGTAAATTACCTGTAAATTTAACCATAGATACCGTAGTAATTAAAAACAGCCGAATTACCATAAACGAACAAGGCAAAAAAGATGGCAGCGTGAGCGAATTAAGGTTTGAGCAATTAAACGCTCAACTTTATGGTTTTACTAATGACTCGGTAAGGCTTGCAAAAAACAAGTATATGGCTGTGCAGGCTAAATCCAGGGTAATGGGAGCAGTTCCGGTAACTTTTACAGCACGCTTTGACATGCTAAGCCCCACCGATGAACATTGGGTAAAAGCCCAGGTGGGTAGTTGCGACCCTACCATTTTTAACAAAGTGCTAAACCCTATGATGCTGGTAGATATAAAATCGGGTAAGATACTGGGGCTGAATTACCAATACCAGGCTAACGACACCGAAGCCATTGGCACCCTGGATTTTGAGTATGAAAATATTAAAATTGAGGTTTTTAATAAAGCACAGCAACATAAAAAGAATGGATTTTTAAGTATGGCAGCTAATTCGGTGATTAGAAGCTCCAATACCAAAAATGGGGGTAAAGAGTTTGCTCATGGTATTATTAAGGCTAAACGAATTCAAAACAAAAATATATTTCCTTATTTGTGGCACACCGTACAATCCGGTATAATTTACACCATGGCTCCGGCTTTATCAGAAGTTAAAAAAGAAGAAAAGCAGGCTGGTAAAAAAAGTATGTTTAAAAAAAAGAAGTGATTGAGATGTGAGATGGATGTTGAAATTTGGGTTAGTAATGAACCATACATCTCACATCTGACATCTCCCATCGCGCTCATCTTAATCCAATCGCAGGGCTGCCATCAATTTAAAAAGCACCCATACACCAGCTGCAGAAACCAATCCTAATGCAATTCCTTGCCCTGTTTGCCCATATACAAAACCGCCAATCGAAAATAAGGCACCGTAAATAACCAAGAGCCCAACAAAAACCATAACTAATTGCTTTGGCATTTGCCAGGCAACACCTTTGTTGTCATCACAAGGTTTACCCTCAGCTTTAGCTTCATCTATTACTTTTTTCCAGCCGGGGCCGCCCGGTTGTGTTAGTTTGTAAAAGTTTCGCAATACTTCTTTATCTTCCGGGGGAGTAAGCAAGGTAACCAAGAGCCACGAAACCGTAACCACAGCCACAGTGATTAACAGCTTAACAGTAAAACCATCTAATACAGTAGTGGCCAGGCTGGTATCATCAACAAAAAGCACCAAAACAACAGCACATAAGGTAGCCACCACCATAGCAGTAATTTCGGTTAAGGCATTTATGCGCCACCAAAACCAGCGCAACAAATAAATAGCTCCCGAACCGGCTCCCGATAACAGCAAAATATTAAAGGCATCGGTAGCATTATCTAAAATGGTAAGCGATAAAACTCCTGCAATAACCATAAGCCCTACTGTAGTAATTCGTCCCATCACCACCATCTGTTTTTCGGTGGCATCGGGTTTTAAAAAACGCTTATAAAAATCGTTTACAAAATACGAAGATCCCCAGTTTAAGTGGGTACCAATGGTACTCATATAAGCAGCAATAATGGAAGCCACCACTAAGCCCAGCCAACCGGTACTAAGCTTCGCCAGCATTACCGGATAGGCAATATCATCTTTTAAATAAGTGGGGTCGATACCAGGAAAAGCCTGATGAATGGCCTCTAAATCGGGGTAAATAACCAAGGAGGCCAAGGCAACAATAATCCATGGCCAAGGGCGTAGGGCGTAGTGAGCAAAATTAAAAAGCAAGGTAGCTCCTACGGCATTTTTTTCATCTTTGGCCGATAACATTCGTTGGGCAATGTAGCCTCCCCCACCGGGTTCGGCACCAGGGTACCACACCGACCACCACTGAACGGCAATAGGAATTAGCAACAAGGGCACCCAAACAGAGGCGCTGCTAAAATCGGGCAATACACTTAGCTTATCAGCAATCACCGGGTTCGAAATTAAATTGGCCAAACCACCTACTTCGGGCTGGCTAACCGCTACATAGGCAGCATACACTGCCCCAAACATGGCTATTCCATATTGAAAAAAATCGGCCCAAACAACACCTTTTATTCCACCCAAAGCTGCATATAATACCACTACAAACGAAGAACCAACCACTACCACCCAGGGGTCGAGCCCCAGCATTACCCCACCTATTTTAATGGCAGCCAACGTAACAGAACCCATTATAAGTGTATTAAAAAA
>JALWRJ010000544.1 GCA_026994125.1 Cyclobacteriaceae bacterium
AATCTAAAGGGGGTGAGTGGAAATGGATTTTAGACCGGGGCAAGGTAGTAGAATACCTGCCTTCGGGCAAGGCCAGCCGGGTATCAGGAACTCATTTAGATATAACAGCTAAGCGAATTAGTGAAGATATTTTAAAAGAAAGCGAACAACGCTACCGGGGCTTGGTAGATAACCTGCCTACCGGTATGGCCATTGTACAAGACGACCAAGTGGTGTATGCCAACCAGGAGTTATACCGGATTATGAAAACTCCTGACGGTGTAAGCCTGGAAGGCAAACAAGCTTCTAAATGCTTTAAGGATCCAGAAGCGTACAAATCACGCGTTAAGCAATTGCTTAAAACCGCCAAAACGCACCCTTTGCAAGAGGCCGAAATAATTGATTTGGATGGCAACACAAGATGTGTTGAAATTACCTCCATCCCTTTTGTGCACAACGATAAACCTGCGGTGCAATCTATTGTTATTGATATTCAACACCGTAAGGAAATTGAAGCTCAAACTTTTAAAGCTGAAAAACTGCTTAGTCAGCTTTTTGAAAACGCACCCATGGGTATAGTAATGCTTGGGTTTGACGATGAGGTGTTAAAAATAAACAAAGGTTTTGAGCAAATGTTTGGCTATCAACCCGATGAAGTAGTAGGAAAGTATATTAACGATTTAATAATTCCGGAGGGGTATGCCGAGGAGGCTGTTGGGTTAAGTCGTGAAGCCAATGCCGGAAAAATGATGTATTTAGAAACCCTACGGGTAGATAAAAATAATAATGAAGTACCTGTTATGATATATACCCTGCCGGTAATTCATGAAGAACAACGGTTGGGTGTGTATAGCATTTATGTGGATTTGAGCAAACGCATGAAAGTAGAAGAAGAGCTTAAAGTGCGTAACCTGGAGCTCGATAATTTTGTGTATAAAGTATCGCACGATTTGCGCTCACCCCTGGCCTCAATTTTGGGGCTTATTAACCTAGTTAAGCTCGAAGGTGGCTTTACTGACAGCTTTGAATATCTTAAACTTATGGAAAGCCAGGTGCATAAGTTAGACCATTTTATTCACGATGTGCTTAGCCATTCTAAGAACTTAAAAATGTCGTTAATAGCTACTAAAATTAACTTTAATGAAGTTATAGATAAGTGTATTGCCGACCTAAGTTACCTGCCGGGCTTCGATCTGGTAGAGAAAAACATAACCATAGAAGGAGATTACTTTGTGAGCGATATATGGCGAATTAATGAGGTGTTTAGAAATTTGATTGCTAACTCAATAAAGTACAAGGATACCACTAAAGCCCAATGCCAACTTAACATAAACATAGTTAACAACAAAGAAAAGTGCAAAATCACCATTTCCGATAATGGCATTGGTATTACCGAAGAAAGTCTGCCTCATATTTTTGAAATGTTTTACAGGGCAACAGATACCTCTAAAGGCTCAGGAATTGGTTTATATATTGTAAAAAATGCTATTGAAAAATTAGGCGGTACCATTCAACTGGAAAGTCTTCATGGTAAAGGCACTACGTTTAGTATTGAGCTGCCTGCTTTACAATTAAAGCAATAAAAAGCCTCACTCTTTTTTTTGTAACAACCTTTGTTCTAATTTTATTGCTTGGGTAAAGAGCGTATGGGTATCGATGAAAAATACCGGTTTTTGCTGCTAAATTTAGCTAAAGGAGTGGCTTGGCTGGTGCTCCTGTTGGTGCTGTTCGTGGTGGTTAAAGATAAGCTTAGCTTTCAGTCAGATTCCGGACTTATGCAATATGGCAATAACCCCTGGTTGGTTTTTGGAATTTATACATTGTCCGAAATTATTGTTGGCATTATTCCACCAGAGGTTTTTATGATGTGGTCGTTAGAGCTGGCTGAGTACCGCAATTATGTAGTGGATGTTACCTTTTTGGCGGTTATTTCATATGCAGCCGGAGTAATTGCTTATTTGTTTGGCCGATATTTTAACAGTACGGTAATTTATCGGTATTCTCGTAAAAAATATTTACGCAAGTACGAAGCTTATTTTAACCGGTTTGGGGCCTTTTTGCTCATTGTAGCGGCTGTTACTCCTGTGCCTTATGCAGCTATTTGTGCGTTGGTAGGAGCTGCCAGGTTTCCGGTACGAAAATTTTTGTATTTTACGTTGTTTCGTTTTGCCAGGTTTGGCGTTTATGCCTATTTGGTGTGGAAGGCCAGTACACTTTAACCTATGGTTTCAGCTAGTATCTTAACGGCATAATCTATCTGCTGCGTAGTGTTGTACTTACTAAAGCTTATTCGTAAGTTGTTTCCGCTTGCCTGCCCTCTTTCGAGTTCATTTAATACATGCGAACCTTCTAAGGCACCACTAGAACAGGCGCTGCCTTCCGATACATAAACGCCTTGCATATCCAGGTTAAATAC
Organism: Cyclobacteriaceae bacterium; assembly: GCA_026994125.1. Lineage (GTDB taxonomy): Bacteria > Bacteroidota > Bacteroidia > Cytophagales > Cyclobacteriaceae > JAKISE01. The sequence continues at coordinate 2,396 of JALWRJ010000544.1, forward strand.
CAAGGTGTTATCGTAGGAACCGGGTAGTTTTATGTTTAAAATATGAGGAACACTCTCAGTAACATGAGCCGATAGCCCGTTAAAAGTAGCCTGAGGTATTTGCTGCGCAAGCAGTTTAAGCATGTGTTCTTTTAAAGCTAATAAATGTTTGGAGTGTTCTGTTTGCTGTGCACTTGCTAGTTCAAATGCCTTGGCCATACCTATTATTCCGCTTATATTTTCAGTGCCCCCTCGCAAGCCTCTTTCCTGGCTGCCGCCATGCACCAATGTGGGTAGTTTGGCTTTGGCATAAATAAAGCCTATCCCTTTGGGGCCATGCAATTTATGCGCAGTGCCCGAGGCAAAGTGAATGGGAAGCGTATGTAAGGCCAGTGGTGTGTGCATAAGCGATTGC
>JALWRJ010000545.1 GCA_026994125.1 Cyclobacteriaceae bacterium
ACAAACGCCCTGAAACTGATAGGAAACACATCCGCGACCGCAGGAAGCATTGCTGCAATGTACAATACCAAATTAAGAGCCGACAGCATAGCTGCCATCCCTAGCATTACTACAACAAATTGCAGCACCCGGGTGCTTTGCCCGGATACACCAGATTGAAAAGTAGTTTTTTGCATACCTTTTGACCTCGAAAGCATGTTTTTATTGACCGTGTTTAGTAGTAAGATGGCCTAAGTACCTAAAAAGTTGCATAAGTGCTGGGCTTAATTCTTTAATGTTTGACAAACGGTTGTTTACAGGGATAAGCGAACTACCGACCATAGTAGCCTATCTTTTTTTTGATTATTTTTAGAAATAACCTTTGCTGCCAGTTCATCCCTCTTTATATGATAAATAGGCTAGCCAAAGGATTAAATATATGTAGTTAGCAGTTTCCCACAGTTTTTAGTATATTTAAATTTGGCTTGTAAATAAGGAAGAAAATGCGTCAACTTAGTACTTCCAGGGGGATCGTCAACCGTATAAACTATTTTTTACCCCTGGCTTTGGTTTTGATGTTAGGAACTTGCAACGCTGCACGTGCGCAAGATTGGCTAACTGCTTACAACAACTCAGTTGCACTTTTTAATGATGGCAACGATGCCAAAGCGCTTGCAGAAGCGCAACGAAGCGAGCAACTCTACAAAAAACAATATAACCCCGACCACAACAACTACCGGGCTATCCTTAGGCAGTTGGCTGTAGTATGTTATAACCTAAACGAGCTTGACCAAGGTAAAAAATATGCTGTGCGAGAAGTAACCTCCTGGCGCTCTACCTTGCAGGTAGATGAGCTTTCGTATATGGATGCCCTGGATATTTTAGGGATTTTATATGTGGCTAACCAACAATACGATTCGGCAATTATTGTGCTTCAGGAAGCCGTTAGGTTGGGCAGTTCAAAACCCGGTTATCCTGCCACCGAACTAGCCTTAAAACAATGCCATTTGGCCGATGCCTTGGCAGGAAGTGGCGATGCCAACCAGGCTTACATTCGCTTTTCCGAAGCCATGCCTGTGCTGGAGCAAAACGAAGAACTACCGGCCGAGTACCTATCGTTTTGTTATAGCTTTGGCAAAACTGCCCTTGCCGTAAAGCAATATAACACTGCCTCGCATTACCTGGCTACCATGTTGGAGTACTACCCTCCGGAATACAACCACAACCCCGAAGTAGTAGATGCCCTGATAGCCTTAGGAACAGCCCATACCGAACTTACCCACTACTCCAAAGGCGAAACCTATTACACCACAGCCCTGGAACGAATACCCAACCACCAGGATCCGCTTTACGTGTCAACCTCTAAGCTATTAGCCGATAACCTGGAACGCCAGGGGCGACACCAGGAAGCCGAAGCCATACTTAAAAAAGCAGGAACCTCTATCGATAAAGCCTCAAACCAGGCCGCCCTTTTACTGGCCAACCAGGCGGCCGTACAACTTAACGGAGGCAATGCGGCCGGGGCAGCAGTACTACTCGATAGCGCCTTGGCCATTTTAAAAGCAAACCAACCCATAGATTACAACGCCCTAAGCAACGTTAGCTATAATGCGGCCATTACCTACCGCACACTGGGTAACACTTCCCATGCCAAGAAACTACTATTAGAATCTATCGATGCCGCCAACCCGGCCTCTGCCGTACGCCAAAAAGCTTTAATAGCTCTGGCCAGGTTGCAGCAATCGGAAGGCAAAACAACCGAGGCCGAAACTACTATTGGCCAACTTAATCTAAGTAAAACGAGCGCATGGCGAGCTACCGAAAAAGGAGGCATTTACAACGAACTGGCCGGTTACTACCAAGCAGCCACTAAGTATGCGCAAGCAACCGATTATTATAAATTGGCCTTAAGTGCCGTGCCACCGGCAACCAATGCCCAACTCTACACCAACATAGCCTTTAATTATGTTTCGCTGTTGCAGGCTTCGGGCAATTTTACCGAAGCCGAAAGGCTGCTGGCTGATATTGAAGCAACCTTAAAACAAGGCGACCCTGCCTTACAGTTTAAATTTTTGCAAAATACCGGCAACCTGTACCATGCCAAAGGCAATTTAACCATGGCCGAAACCCAATACAGGAAAGCACTGGCACTAGCTGCCAATACCTATGGCACTAGCAGTGTAGAGTATGCCGATATTATTTTAAGACAAGCCACTCTGGCCAAGGATAAAGGCGCCTACGAAAAAGCCGAGCCTTTGTTTAATCAGGCGCTACAAATGGTGGGCAACAAACCACTGCCGGCCGCTGCTATTCACAACAATTTGGGCATTTTGTTTCAGCAAATGGGTAGGTTTACCGAAGCTCGCGAGCAATTCGAACAAGCCTTGGCCAACTACAAAGCAGCAGGAGCAGCCAACCAATCGGACTACGTGCTTACCGAAGAAAACCTGGCCACTCTGTATAGCCTAATGGGTAATAATGCCAAAGCCTTGCAACTGCTGGCCGAAACCGTAAACTTAAACAAACAGATCTACGGCACCCAAAGCCCCAATTATGCCATTTCGCTGCATAATTACGCTTCGCTGCTTCAAAAAGAAAAACAATACAACCAGGCCGAAGCCTTGTTTGAACAAGCTCTGGCCATTCAAAAAAGTAGCCTGGGAACTAACCATGCCTCGTATGCCAACACCTTGCACAACCTGGCCATTTTAGCCGAAGACCAAAAAAACTACACTAAGGCCGAACAACTTTTAAATGAAGTAATGGCCATTAGAGCCAACCTGTACGAGGAAAACCACCCGGCTTATACGGCAGGGCTTTATAGCCGAGCCGTGCTTATGCAACAAATGAATAAATTTGAAGAAGCCAAAGCCGATTTCGACAAGGTTGCCTCCCTCTACCTGGGTCAAATTATTAAATATTTTCCAAACTTGAGCGAACGTGAAAAAACGGCTTTCTACAAAAAAATTACTCCGGTATTTAACCGATACAAAGAGTTTTTACTGGAATACTACCTTCACTTTAAAAAGGATGAGCAGGTACTCGGGCAGTTGTACAATATACAAATTGCCACCAAAGCCATTTTATTAAACTCGGTAAACAAAACCCGCAATGCTATTTTAAATAGCGGTAACACAGCTCTAATAAATAATTTTAATGAATGGCAGGCCCTCAAAAAGCAACTGGCCGATTATTATAACTATTCAAAATCGAAACTACAAGCCGAAGGCATTAACCTGCAACAGGTAGAAGCCATGGTTAACAACCGCGAAAAAGAGCTTTCGGCTCAATCGGCCGAATTTGCCCAGGTGTTTAACCAACAGCAAATAACCTGGCAACAGGTAAAAGACCAACTGCAACCCGGCCAAGCCGCCATAGAACTGGTGCGGATTAAACGCAACACCAACAACAACCAGGATTCGGTTACCTACATTGCCCTGGGTTTACAACCACAAGCCAACGCACCCACACTTAGCGTGTACCCCAAAGGCTTACAGTTAGAAAATAAGTTTTACCCGGGCTACAGCAATGCTATTTTATTTAAAAAGCAAGATAATTATAGCTATGCTGCTTTTTGGAAACCCTTAGAGCCCATGACAACCCAAGCAACTACAATTTACCTGTCGGCCGATGGAATTTTTAATAAAGTAAATGCCAACTCGTTGTATAACCCACAAACCAAACATTTTGTGGTAGAGCAGCTTAATGTTCGCTACATAAGCTCTTCGCGCGATTTGCTTGAAGAAAGCCAACACCAAATGGCCGTACAGGAAGAAGCCCTGGTAATAGCCAACCCTTACTACCCTAATAGTGTACAAGCAAATGCATCGGTTAAACGCAGCTATGATTTTGGTAAAATTTCGCAACTGCCCGGCACCCAAATTGAAGCCGAAAGTATTGCAAAGATGATGCAGCAAAAAGGATGGAAAACTGATGTAGAAACAGGTAAAAATGCTTCGAAACAAACCCTTTTACAATCGCAACCTCGGGTGTTACACATTGCCGCACATGGTTTTTTTATGAACGAGCAGGAAGCAAGGGCTTCGTTTTTAACCAACCCTTTGTTTCGTTCGGGTTTACTACTGGCCGGAGCCGGCCAGGTATCCGAAACCAATAAAAACAAAGGCATACTTACCGCTTACGAAGTAATGAATATGAACCTGGATAAAACCGAGCTGGTGGTGCTTTCGGCCTGCCAAACAGCCCTGGGCGAAGTGCAAAATGGCGAAGGAGTGTATGGGTTGCAGCGAGCTTTTATGGTAGCAGGTGCCAATACCCTTATAATGAGCCTATGGAAAGTAGATGATACTGCCACACAAAAACTAATGGAGGCTTTTTACACCTACTGGTTGCAAGGCACCGAAAAACACGAAGCCCTACGCAAAGCTCAAATCGAAATACAACAACAATATAAATTCCCTTACTACTGGGGTGCTTTTATTATGATTGGAATATGAAAACAAACACCTACTATATTGGGTTGCTAACTACTGTTTTGCTAATGGCCGGGCAAGCACTACAGGCGCAGGATAGTTTAAAAAACCAGGTGCCTGTGAAGGGCATTAACACCAAAGACTACGTAGAATATGCACCTACCATTAGTGCCGATGGTAAAACCATGATTTTTCAATCCAATAAAAAAGATGGGGTTAAATACGATTTGTACGAATCCAAACTGGGCGATGACGGGGTGTGGTCGGAACCGGTGCCCTTAGACAAAATAAATAATTTTGGAGCCGACAACGATTTAATTGGTGGCCCCAGCTTGAGTTTTGACGGCAACTTTTTGCTTTTCTTTGCCACTTATAATTCGGGCTTTGGTCGCGAAGATATCTACTACGCTACCCGCGAAAAAGACGGCTGGAGCGAACCCATCAACTTAGGAAACACCATTAATTCAGCCGGCTATGAGGCCTTCCCCTCCATTTCGGCCGATTTTAAAACCCTCTATTTTGTTAAGGAACGAAACCCTGACGATATCAAGAATAAAACCATTCGCAAAGCCATTAATTTTCCCTATGCTATTTACGAATCAAAACGAATAGGACCCAACGAATGGACAACCCCTAAGGAACTTTCGTCCACCATAAACCTGTACTCTTCTAAAGCGCCACGGATTATGGCCGATAACAAAACCCTTATTTTCTCGGCCATCCGCTCAGAAGATAAGCTGGATTACGACCTGTTCCAATCGCAACGAAATATTTTAGGCGAATGGAAACTGCCTGTGAACCTAAGCTATGTAAACACCCCGGCCAGCGACCAGCACTCCTGTATTTCGGCTTCGGGCGATATTATGTATTTTGTGTACGACAGCAAAGATATTTATACCGTTGAAATACCCGAAAACCTGCGCCAGTTTGTAAACAATGTAGTTACAGGCACCATTACCGACCAGGATACCGGCAAAGGCGTTGAAACCGAAATAATAATAACCGATGCCCGCACCACCCAAGAGGTAATGCGCTCTAAAAGTAGCCCGGCCGATGGCAAATATGCCCTGGTATTGGCGGCCGGCCGTAATTATAATGTAGAGTTTAAAGCTAAGGGCTACTCCAGTTTTGCCCGCTCGTTTGAACTTAAAAACACGAAAACCTATAAAGAATACAACCTCGATATCCAACTTTTTACTTCGGCCAAGCTTACCCTTACCGTTAGCGATATTGAACTTTTTGAAGCGCTGGAAGCCGAAGTAAAAGTAAAAAAACAAGGCGAGTCCGGGTTTTTGCAAGAACTAAAAACCGATAAACGCAACGGCAGAGTTGAGCTTGATTTACCTCTGGGTAGCGCATACGAAGTATTTATTAACGCCCCCAACTTTAAAGGGGCTACCTTTAAGCTCGATTTAACCGGACTCATTATTTACCGCCAATACGAAAAAGACATTGAACTGCAACCCGAAAAAGTAAGGGTTTTTATAGATGTAGCCGATATTAAGAACAACAGCAAAATTCGGTCGAAAATAATTATTAGAAACAAAACCCGCGATGAAGTAATTGAAGTATATGGAAACGAATTTGTAGCCTTGCGGGCAGGCGACCGGTACGAAATAGAATCGACCAGCAAGGATGGCTACGCTTTTAACTCTACAACTATCGACCTAACCGAAGGAAAAGCAAAAGAAACCAAGGTAGGAATGAAACTTACCAAGCTCGAAAAAGATGCGAAGCTTACCTTAAAAAATATCAACTTCGAAACCAACTCTGTACAGCTCTCGGACGAATCGTTTGTAGAGCTACAACGGGTAGTTAAGCTTATGAAAGAAAACCCGGGATTACGCGTAGAAATAGCCGCCCATACCGATGATGTGGGGTCGGCCGCTTTTAACCTGGGGTTGTCGAACCGAAGAGCTCAAAGTGTAGTGGACTACCTGATTGACAACCAGATTTCGCCCGATAAATTTGTAGCGAAAGGTTATGGCGAAGAGGCGCCTTTGGTTCCTAACGATTCAGACGAAAACAGGGCTAAAAACCGAAGAGTAGAACTAAAAATTATTGATATGTAACGAGGATGAGAAGCATAACGACAAATTCCTCCGATTAAACTATTCAACTATATGAAGCGGCTCATTTTATTACTTTACATAGGACTGTATTTTCAAGGGCAGGCACAAACCAAGTACAAAGATATTGTGCCAATGATTGAAGGTACAGCAGACGACTACGCTATGGAGGTGTTGCGTACCTTTTTAAATACAAATTTAGACCACCCGGCTGCTAACTTGCGCATAGCCTCGTTTTACTTAAAAAAGGCTAACCAAACCGATGCCTTAATCGACTACGATAAACTACAAGCTTATGCCGAACAAGCCCGGCAAAAACTGCTTAAAGCAAAATTGCTTATTACCGAAAAAGAAGTTAAAAAACATGCGGCATATTATGCCTGGATAGCCCAAAAACAACAAGCTGCCGAAGCCAATTTTGCCATGGTAAACCAGTACATGGCCGACCAAAAAACAGCCCTTAGCCAATTGCAACTAAGCCTGCCAAAAGTATATAACAGCTTTACACGCTCGGTAAATGCCTATTCGCAAGCAGCTAAAAATTTCAACCGTATTTCAAGTAGCTACCCTTCGCTAAAAGAATTATACCTCCGCTACGATGATACCCTCGATAAATCGTTTACTCAACTTAAAAACGACTACGATTCCTGCCTTTACTTTTTTAGCAGGTACAAAAGCATGACCGATACCTTTGCCATAAAAGGCTACGACCAAACCCTTACCATAAAACCCATCAATGTATTTAGGTACGATGGCCTGGTTACACAAATTAACTTTTTAACTAACCAGGTAGAAGTATGGAATTACGCAGCCTGGGTGGATAGCGTACGAGCTGTTGTAAATTCGGACATTAAGGCATTACGGCAACTGCTACAAACCAACGAAGAGCGGCAAAACAAAGCCTTACAAACCTTGGAAAAAGGTGGTTTTACTAAAGATATTAACGTGGTTAAGGTAGATAAATCGTTGGTATTTAATTTACTGAGGTTCGATTACAACAACCCCATTGTGCCGCTTATTAAATACAAGGAAGCCAAACAACAATTACTAATTGAAGAAGCCAACAGCACTTATTTCGACACCGCTCAAATAGACATAACACGTAAGCTGGTGTACTACAACAAAATGGTGTATCAGTTACGCAATTCGGACAGCATAATCTCAGTATTTAAGGCTCGGTTTAACCCTAAACGATTAGCAAAGTACCAAGGGTATCTTACCACGTATTATAAGGGCATTGACGAAGCCAGCCAATACATGGCCAACCAAAAAAACGAACTCAAAAAAGAATGGAATATATACGGAAAACTGTTGCAAGAAGGCGTTTCCTCCCTTAAACCAGTAGATTCCGTAGGTACATCGGTACGTTACCGAAAAGTAAACTATCCGCTGCAAGTTAAGCCAATGGATGAAACCAAGCTGGCCAGCGGCACACCCTTTACCACGCATATTTTAGCAGACCCCAATGGAGGTTACTATATTGCCGGGCAATACAAACCCAACAAAAAAATAAACAACACCCAGCTATACCTTATTAAGTTAAGCCCCACGAAGCGAGTAAGTTGGTTTAAAAAATACGATATTCAGTTAGATAGTGCCGGAGCAGACAGCAACCAACACCTGGCCGGCATTACCCTTACCAGTGAAGGCGTTGCCCTGCTTATTTATTCCTCCCATTTAACCAGCCAGGCTCAGGCCTCTACCGTGTTGCACGTACTGGCCGATGGCAGTACTAAAATGAGCACCCACTTAGCCACCTCTTTATTTCCTCGTGCTATTTTATACAACGATAAGCAAAATAGCTTTGCCCTGTGCTTTAATGGAAACACACCACACCTGGAAAACTCAGCTAAAAATGAACTGGAATTAACTATCCTAAACAGTTTGGGCGAAGTGGGTTGGAGCTACTCCGAAAACAATATTGGAGCCTTTGTAAGCCTCAACCAAATAAAATCTGGCTACTTAATTAGCCGCAATTCTACCACCGTAAGCTCTACCAAAGTATTGCTAACTAAAGTAAGCGATACAGGAGCTAAACTAAGCGACAAACTTATTGAAGTGCCCGGCAATAAACCCATAAGCCGTGTGTATAAACTAAACGACACCAGCATTCATTTAATTGGCGACAACGCCTACCAAATGATTAATTCCAAACTTCAAAAAATATACCCTTAGTGCTATTTATACACTAAGGGTATATTTTATACCCATTGTTTCAAGGCAAAAAAGTTGGCTGTTAGTTGGCTCTACTCCCTAGGGTGCTCCATGTTTTCCATATTCATTTTTCCTTTGCCCTTGCCATGCATCTTTTCAAAATGAGCATTAAACCAATCGGGCACTTGCAATTCGTTATCATAAATAAAGGCCGCAATGGTAGCTAAATCTTCTTTACTGGTAGCTGGTTTTGGCATTACCTTAAATCGCTTCACAGCCCCTTTCATTAGCGATGCCTCTTCGGTGGGGTTTTCACCCCAAGCTACTATAGCTGCCACAAAGTCCTCTTTAGTGGTATATTTTTGCGAATAAAACCACTTGACTGCCTGCATAGGTGGGGCAATCAGGGCATCGTGGGTGGGTGCTCCGCCATGGCAAATAAGGCATTGGTTTTTTAATAACATATAGTTTTCCGATACGGTATCTATGGCTATGGTAGCCGGTTTAACAATTGCTTCCTGTGGTTGTAGGCTTTCTTTACTTTCATTAGTTTCGGTAGCTTGGTTTGTATTGGTACATGCGGCCAACAAGCCCACCGCCATAAAAAATAAAATTGGCTTTTTCATTAGTTTATTGTTTTAGTTAGTTGTGCAAAAGTACGCCAAGCCGGGTATTAAAAAAAAGAATTGTTGCCCTTCATAAAGCGGGTGGATTTACATGAGTTAATGTGCGTATCATCGGGTTGAATTTTCTATTTTTGCCTTTCTTTAACATATATAAAATGAGCAAGCCATTAATTGAGTGTGTTCCTAATATTAGCGAGGGACGTGACAAGCAAAAAATTAAAGCCATTACTGATGTGGTTGAAACCGTAGAAGGGGTTAAACTGTTGGATGTAGATCCGGGCAAAGCCACTAACCGCACCGTTATTACGTTTGTGGGCGAGCCCGAACCAGTTATTGAAGCAGCCTTTTTGGTAATTAAAAAAGCAAGCGAGCTTATAGATATGAGCAAACATACCGGAGAACACCCCCGTTTTGGAGCTACCGATGTATGCCCACTGGTACCCATTGCCAACATTAGCATGGACGAAACCGTAAGCTATGCCCATAAGCTGGGCAAACGGGTAGGCGAAGAGCTGGGCATACCCGGTTATTTTTATGAAAACGCTGCCACCAGCGAAGAAAGACGAAACCTGGCCAATTGCCGGGCAGGAGAGTACGAAGGGCTAGCCGATAAGCTAACCAACCCCCATTGGAAACCCGATTTTGGCCCGGCTGCCTTTGATAAAGCTAAAACTTCCGGAGCCACCGCCATAAGTGCCCGCGATTTTTTAGTGGCCTACAACATCAACTTAAATACTACCTCATCGCGCAGAGCCAACGCCATTGCTTTTGATATACGCGAACGTGGTCGCGTTAAGCGGGAAGGAAATTCGCTTACCGGAAAAATTGTAAAAGATGAAAAAGGCAACCCTGTAAATATTCCGGGTACTTTAAAAGCCGTAAAAGGCATTGGTTGGTATATCGAGGAATACGGCATAGCTCAGCTTTCGTTAAACCTGACCAATATTAGTATTACACCTATGCACATTGCTTTTGATGAGGCCGTAGATAAAGCGCAAAAAAGAGGCATTCGGGTAACAGGCTCCGAACTGGTTGGGCTGGTACCCCTGCAAGCCATGCTCGATGCCGGAAAGTATTTTTTACGTAAACAACAACGCTCGGTTGGGGTTTCGGAGCAGGAACTGATAAAAATTGCCATTAAATCGTTAGGCCTTGACGACCTAAAACCTTTTAACCCCCGAGAGCGCATTATTGAGTACTTAATAGCCGATAAAGCGCCTAAGCTTATTGATATGAGCCTGACCGAATTTGCAAATGAAACCGCTTCGGAATCCCCAGCTCCCGGTGGAGGTTCTATTTCGGCCTATGTAGGTGCGTTAGGAGTATCGTTGGGCACGATGGTAGCTAACTTATCATCGCATAAACGGGGATGGGACAACCGCTGGGAAGAGTTTTCGGACTGGGCCGAAAAAGGGATGGCGTACCAAAAACAATTGTTAGCACTGGTAGATGAAGATACCAATGCCTTTAACAAAATTATGGATGCCTTTGGCTTACCCAAAAATAGCGATGATGAAAAAACTGCTCGTAAACAGGCTATTCAAGAGGCTACCCTCTATGCCACCCGGGTTCCTTTACAGGTGGTAGAAGTGTGCTACCAATCTATGGAAGTAATGAAAGCCATGGCCGAAACCGGTAACCCTAACTCCGTAACCGATGCCGGAGTGGGTGCCCTGTGTGCACGTACTGCCGTGCGTGGCGC
>JALWRJ010000546.1 GCA_026994125.1 Cyclobacteriaceae bacterium
TCTGACGAAAAAATAAACCCTGTAAAATGCGATGAAAGTCCTGTATGTTCTATTTCGGCTTGTACTTGCCAAATATGCGAATTGGATACAATGGATTTTGGAAGGGAAATAGCAGACAACATGGCATCCACCCCCGCAATGGGTTTTACCTGAGCTACAATTTGTTCTTCCAAATTACGGATAAACTGCTCCTGTTGGTGGTGGGTAAAATGGTGAGGCAGATAGGCCTGCAATATATTGGTAAAAGTTGTGCCCGATAAATGCTGCAAATAATGTTCAACAGAAATAGAAACCCCTTTTTGTTGCAAGGCATTTACCATAATATGGGCGGCCGTAATCTCCGTATCCACCAACACACCATCGCAATCAAATAAAATATGTTTAATCATTTAGGTGGCAGTAATTAAGATGTAGTCGATTCAATAAAATATTTCGCTGCTTACCTACTCAGGCAAGGCAATAACATACGTTTTACCCGGGGAAACTGTTAATTTGGTAGCCCTCAGCCAGGGGTTGTAGCGTTTTAACTGGCGGTAAGTAATATGATGCGCCTGTGCCCAATCTACCAGGTTTGGAATAGATTGGGTTACCTCCACTTGTTGGGTATTAAAAGGCTGGTAAAGCTCTTCTGGGTTTACTTGAAAACCATAGGCTCCGGGGTTTTCGATAATAAGCTTAGCAGCTACTATTCTAAACACGTAGCGCGAAGTTTCCTCGTTTAGTAAAAGGCGGTAATAGTCGTTTTCTTTTTGCTGTTGCAGTGCTTTTGAAATACCCCGCACACCACGATTGTAAGCAGCTGCGGCCAGAGTCCAATTGCCTAATACATCGTGTGCATTTTTTAAGTAAGCAGCTGCTGCTTGTGTAGCTTTTTGCGGGTGGTATCTTTCGTCTACTTCGCTGGTTATTTCAAGGCCTTGCTCCAGTCCCGAAGCTTTTAAAAACTGCCAAAACCCCACCGCATTGGCAGGTGAAATATCGTTTTTAAAATTGGTTTCAATAGCCACCAGGTATTTAAAATCATCGGGCACTCCGGCTTTTTTTAGCTCACGGCTAATCATAGGTAGCCAACGGTGTGCTTTTTTTAGCATAAGTATGGTATTGGAATGCCAATAGGTATTTACATAAAGTTCTCTGTCCATACGCTCCCACACATCCGGGTTGCCAAGTGGCATTGGCTCGCCCGCAAAGGTTATATGCTCAGGCACGGATATAAACCTGGCATTTAAAAATACAACCGAATCGGACACCCTGGGTAGGTTTGGCTGTACCGGAGGTGCTTGATTAATCCCATACCAAGAGCTAAAGGCCGATATGGCTATAAGGAATACAATGGTTGCTATGGTTATTTTTAGGGTTCTAAACACAATTAGAAATTTGGTGTAAGCATATACTCAGAGTAAAATTTATCAATAACAGCCACCGCCTCGGAGGGCGTATCTACCACGTGAAACAAATCAATATCCGGAGGACTAATGTTGTGGTATTTTTCTAAAAGCACTTCTTTAATCCAGGCCACCAGCCCACCCCAAAAAGCTTTACCTACTAACACAATAGGAAAAGCGCCAATTTTTTTAGTTTGGATGAGTGTAAGGGCTTCAAACATTTCGTCCAACGTGCCAAACCCACCGGGCATTACAATAAAACCTTGCGAGTATTTTACAAACATTACCTTTCGTACAAAAAAGTAATCAAAATCAATAATTTTATCCGAATCAATGTAAATATTGTTATGCTGTTCAAAAGGCAATTCTATATTAAGCCCCACCGATTTACCACCTTCGGAGTGCGCCCCCCGGTTACCGGCTTCCATAATACCCGATCCGCCTCCGGTAATAACTCCATACCCATGACGCACCAGTTTAGCACCAATTTCTACGGCTTGTTTATACTCTTCCTGGTTTTCTTTGGTGCGAGCCGAACCAAATATAGAAACGCAAGGACCAATCTTATCCAATTTTTCAAATCCTTCTACAAACTCCGACATTACTTTAAATATCATCCAGGAGTTTTGCGTTTTGAGTTCGTTCCAATCTTTATACTTAAAGGCTTCTCGTATTTTATTTTCTTCTTCCTTAGAGAGGCCGTTTGATTTTTTCTCTTTCATAATTAAAAAATTTTAGGGCTAACAAATGTAATTGTTCACAAGCCAAATAAGGTATGATACACTATATTTATTACTTTTAATTACCCTTATAACATTGGTTTAGCTAGTGTAAAAAGCCAGGTAAATACCTTAGTGTACCGGCTTCATCCTGATTACAAGGCAACTTGCTACAACATAAAATAACCCATAAACCACTCACGAGCACTTGCCAGGTAGCCAATATGCTTGCGATACATCTTTTTAAGATATATGCGTGTTTTACGGAACCTACGGCCATTAACAACCGATTGGTACATAGATGCCGGATTTAGATTATCTCTTAGCAGGTAATCATCTGCTTCCAGGTTGGGGTAGTTGGTAAAGTTAGAAGACTTAATAAGGGTAACAGGAATATGAGCTGTGTTTTTATGATTGTGCAGCCTAAATATAGTGCGCCTTACCTCACGCATATTAAGCGAGTCATCAATAAAAATGGCAGCCGGATGCAGCTTTTTTATATATGTTGTTAGCTTACTTAAATCAAACAAAAAGGTGGTTTTTAAACTCCTATGCCTGTATTTACGCACTTTATCGTGCAAGGATGAGAGTACCATCGGGTTGTTTCCCACCAGTAAAATAGTATAGGGTTCAAGCCTTTTCAAAGGTACAAGTACTAATAGTTGCGGTATCAGTAC
>JALWRJ010000547.1 GCA_026994125.1 Cyclobacteriaceae bacterium
GGCGGTATCTCCTCCATCGGCCTGGATACGCTCAAGCATTTCGATAACTGCCTGGTTGGCACCGCCATGCAAGGGCCCCCACAAGGCACTTACTCCGGCCGATATGGAAGCATATAAACTGGCATGTGATGAACCCACTACTCGTACTGTAGCTGTAGAGCAATTTTGTTCGTGGTCGGCATGCAAAATGAGTAGTTGGTCGAGCGCTTTAGCTACCACAGGGTTTACTTCGTAAGTTTCGGTTGGCAAGCCAAACATCATGTGCAAAAAGTTAGAGGTATAATCTAAATCGTTGCGAGGGTAACTTACCGGATGGCCTACTTCGTTTTTAAAGGCCCACGCAGCAAAGGTAGGCAGTTTAGCTAAAAGCCTGATAATGCTTAAATCTACCTCATCGGCCGAACGGTTAGGATCTAACGATTCGGGGTAAAAAGCAGTAAGCGATGTAACCAGAGAAGAAAGTACTCCCATAGGGTGAGCAGCTGAAGGAAAACCGTCCAGTATTTTTTTTATGTCCTCGTGTACCAATGTATGGTGGCTAATCTCATTTTTGAAATTTTCCAATACTTCGGTGGTGGGCAATTCGCCATAAATAAGCAGGTAGGCTACTTCTAAAAATGTTGATTTGGCTGCCAGGTCTTCAATAGAATAACCCCGGTAACGCAATATTCCTTTTTCGCCATCTAAAAAAGTAATGGCGCTTTTGGTTGATCCTGTATTCTTAAAGCCCGGATCTAAGGTAATTACACCACTTTGACCTCTAAATTTGCCAATATCAATGGCTACTTCATCTTCTGAACCTGTAATTACAGGCAACTCGTAGGAGTTTCCATTTATCTTAATTTCTGCGGAATTTGACATAATAAAAAATTGATTTTTTAGGTATTTTATTTAGGCTGCAAATTACAATTTTTTAGCCTTAAATAAAAGGACTTTGCACACACAAAATCAATTAATTATTGCCTAAAATCAGGGGCATGCCATCTTTTCCGCTACCAATAACCACCACCTTCGAATTTGGCGACTTGGCAAGTTCCAAAGTGGCCTCAATACCACGCATACGCAGTAATTCGGGTGTTAAGCTGCTGTTGATAATTTGGTTGGCACGGGCTTCGCCTTCGGCTCCAATGCGTTTACGTTCGGCTTCTTTCTTTTCCTTTTCCAGTTTAAATTGATAGGCCAGCGATTCCTGTTCCTGGCTAAGTTTTAATTCGATGGCTCGCTTAATATTTTCGGGCAGCACTACCTCTCGTATCAGCAAGGCATTCATCTTAATATTATTGGTTTCGCTGCTTAAAGTAGATTCGGCTTCGTTTATAATGTTGGTTTCTACTTCGGCACGTTTGGTAGAGTATATTTCCTCGGCAGAATACCGCCCCATTACTTGCCTAACGGCCGAGCGCACCTCGGGTATGACCAGGGTTTGAATGTAGCCATGGCCAAAGCGTTCGTGCACATAGCCAATTTTATTTCCGAACGGGTTAAAACGTACGGTTACATCCACGGAAATACTCAAGCCGTTTTTATCCAGCACATTCATTTGTTCTTCGGCCGTTTGTTCCTTAATGTTGTAAATAAACATGGTGTTCCAGGGAGCTACCACATGAAAGCCCTGCCCATAGATAATGTCTTTTTCTAAGCCACCTCCAAATTTCTTAAAGAGTACCCCGGCTTCACCGGGCTTGATGGTTAAAAAGGTGCTGTTACCTATAATTAGGCCAATTACCAGGAGTGCACCAACTCCAAACAGGATGGGTAGTAGTTTTGTATTATTCATAATGTTTACATGGTTTGTTTATACTTTTTTTTGAGTTGTAAAGTTACAACAACTTTACTTGCTGTAAATAGTAGTCTGCTGGCATACCGTTTTTATTTTGTCAAAGTCGGCATAATAGCCCAATTTTCCGGCTATAGTCCAGTCTAAACAGGCGCCTTCTTTGTTGCCCAGGGTTATTTTAATGTTACCACGCTTAGAGTAATAGGTGCCATCGGTGGGGTTTAGCTGAATGGCTGCGGTATAATGTTGCAGGGCTTCCTCAAACCTACCCAGGGTATCGAGCACCGTGCCTTTTAAGAAATAGGTATCAGCTACCTGGCGGTTAAGCCCCATGGCCATATCAAAGTTGTGCAGGGCATTGTTTGGTTTTTTTAGCTTAAGTTCTACCTTTCCTTTATGAATGTAATAGCCATAAAATGAAGGGTTTATGCTTATTATATCTTCTATCAACTGAAGTGCCTTTTTATAATTACCTTCATCGTAAGTGGCTAAAAAAAGCCGGTATAGTTGCGCTTCGGTGGGGGTTTCTTCTACAGCCTTTTCGTAGTAAACTAATGCTTCTTTAGGATGGCCGGCTGCTGCAGTTGCCTTGGCCATAACCAGGTAATCGGACTTGTTAATAGATGGCGTAAGCTCCAGGTACTGTTTAAAAGCGGCCAGTGCCAGCTTGGGTTGGTTTAATTGCCGGTAGGTAAACCCTTGATACATATAGCATTTTATCATGTGGGTGTCGTACCGTAAGGCCTGCTTAAAATCGGAAAGCGCCCGGGGGTAATTACCCATTTTGTACCTGGCCAGCCCACGGTAATAGTATGCTAGACTAAAGGTAGAATCAGCTTCCAGGCTTTGCGAAAAATACCGGATGGCTTCGGCTTTATCAACGAGCAGGTAGTTAAAGCCTTTGTTAAACAAATACGAAGCCGTTTGTTGTGCAAATGCATTTGTTGCAATAAAAATTAAACCGGATTATGCAGAGGCTTATTACAATTTAGACATTACC
>JALWRJ010000548.1 GCA_026994125.1 Cyclobacteriaceae bacterium
TTATTATACCCATAAAACAGGTCTTCCTGTCCCACACCATTGATAGCTGCCAGGTAATCTGCATTCAAGCTTCCATCGGCTTCCCCATTTTCACTTATCAACTCGATACCATTTTGCGGGATAACCACAAAACTGCTATTGCTTTTATGTGCATAATTGCTTATCTCTTGCACAAAATTGCGCATTTCCTGCCGGTAATTTATGCTTTCGGGGGCTGGAGTATTTTTTGAACAACCGAGCAAAACGATGAGTAACAGGAGGGTAGATTGCGAATAGTTCATTGGTTTGAAATTTATTTTTTTAGTTATTAGTTTTTATAAACCCTTAACTCTACTTCGGGTACCTTTTGCATAAGTGCTTTTAATTGGGGGAGCATTTTTTTATCGTAGTGGTAAGGGTACAGCACCTTAGGTTTAAAGGCCTTGGCGGCATCAACTACCATCTCTGGTGTCATGGTATAGGGAAGTTTCATGGGTAAAAATGCAGCATCAATGTTTTTAAGGGCTTTCATTTCGGGCGTGTTTTCGGTGTCGCCTGCTATAAACAGGCGTAAGTCGCCCAAGGTTAACATATAACTGTTGCATTGCCCCTCTATATGGTAGGGTACACCTTCCTCGTTTTTGTGTACCAGGTTGTAGGCCGGAAAAACCGAAATACCAACACCATCTATCGAAAGCTGTTGTTCGGGGCTAAGCACCATTCCCTGGTTCCACTTTTCATGCGCTATGGCACTCATAAATGTTTTAGTGTGCTCTTTGGTTAGTGCTTTTAAAGCCGATTTATCGCAGTGGTCGTTATGATGATGCGTAACAAAAATCATATCTGCTTTAGGAAATTGATATAAATCGGCTTGCCTGGAACTGGGGTCGATGTAAATTTTGCGCTCGCCCCATTCAAGCAATAGCGAAGCATGGCCAATAAAGGTAACAATAACATCGCCCGAGGAGGCATGCAGTGTGTCTTTACTAAACTTTTTTTGAGCCACCGAACTTCCTAGTAGAAAGACCCAAATACCCAATAAAAGAGAATACTTTTTCATAGTTTTAGTAACGCAAAGGATTGTAGATTAGTATAAAGGTTAAATATACAATACTTTTGATGTACTTGAGTTGGTATCGCAGTTAATTAATGCTAAAAAAGTAACGAAATGAAAACTATATTATTTGGGGGCAAAGAACACTCCCGTTCAACAGATGCTGCATTGACCTTCCTGAGGATGTTTGCCGGTTTTAGCCTGGCATTTGCCCATGGGCTTGATAAATGGCCTGCTTCCGAGGGCTTTATTGCGCATGTGGAAGAGTTGGGATTCCCTTTGCCGGTAGTGTGGGCCTGGGCTGCAGTTGTAGGCGAAGCCATAGCCTCTTTGTGTATGGGTCTGGGTTTGTTTACCAGGCTTTCGGCTTTTATGATGGGTGCTACCATGTTTGTAGCTGCGGTTATTAACCATGCGGACGATCCTTACGGAGCTGCTGAAAAAGCTTACCTCTACCTGGCCATTAGCTTACTTTTTGTGTGGTTAGGCGCTGGCAGGTATAGTTTAGATGGCTTGGTTAGAAAAAAGTATGATTTTTAAAACCTACACAAGGTTTATGTTCCTTTGAGATGCAATGGTTACAGTTTCATATTACATCTTACCTGGTACCTGTGGTAGTATTGGTGTATTATGGGTTTGTAATTTTTGCCGTACTAAAAATATTGCTTGAAAATAAAAATCCTTTAAAAACACATTCGTATTTACTTTTATTGGTTTTAGTGCCCATTTTGGGCCTGGTAATTTATGTGTTTTTTGGGCAGGACTACCGTAAACATAAATTTTATTCGCGTAAAAAGGCCATTGATAAAACCCTGGTTGACAGGCTAATAAATGAACAGTTAAATCTGGCCAACCGACACGAGCTTATCCAACACGAGGCTATTTTGGCTAAGTCTAACATTATCCGGTTGTTGTTGCGCAACAACAGTGCTTTTCTAACCAAAAATAACCAGGTAGATGTATTACTAAACGGGGAACAAAAATTTGAAGCACTTTTTCGCGATATCGTATCGGCCACACACCACATTCATTTAGAGTACTATATTTTTGAAGCAGACAACATAGGGATGGAACTGGCCGAGCTACTAATAGCTAAAGCCAGCCAAGGGGTTTCCATTCGATTTATTTATGATGCCGTAGGTTCCAGCCTACCCCGCAAGCTTAAAAAACGCTTTGCCAAGGCCGGGGTACAGGCTGTGCCCATCATGCCCGTGTATTTTCCTAAACTTGGCCGGGCCAATTATCGCGACCACCGTAAAATAGTGGTTATTGATGGTAAAATTGGCTACCTGGGTGGCATTAATATTGCCGATCGTTACATTAACAAAGAGGGTAGGAGATATTGGCGCGATACTCATTTGCGGATAACGGGAAATGGCGTATCTGCCTTACAGATTACTTTTTTGCTTAATTGGTATTATGCGGCCAAAGAAAACCTATCCTTTAACCCGGCTCTTTTCCCGCCTCAGCCCGAGGTGGGGTCCAACTGTGTGCAAATAGCCGGTAGTGGCCCCGATACCGATTGGGCCAGTATAATGCAGGCTTTTTTTATGGCTATTAACTCGGCTCAAAAAAGAGTGTGGATTACCACCCCGTATTTTATTCCTAATGAACCGGTGCTTACCGCTATTAAAACAGCCGCATTAAGTGGTATTGATGTACAAATTATTTTTCCTCATACGCCCGATTCCTATATTGTGCATGCGGCTTCGATGAGCTATATGAAAGAAGTGCTGG
>JALWRJ010000549.1 GCA_026994125.1 Cyclobacteriaceae bacterium
GGGGTGGCAGGATTCGAACCTGCGACCTCCTGCTCCCAAAGCAGGCGCGATAACCGGGCTACGCTACACCCCGAAGTGTATAAAATTTCAAAAAAACAGTTCAAATGAATTAGTTGCAGCACTGGTACAATGACCAAGAGCTAACTAAATTATACCTTAGACGTTTCTAAGGATATTTGTTATTAGCGACCTGCCCGCCCCCAAAGGCCGGGGCGCATTAACCGGGTGCCGGCTTTAAGTTGAGCCCAGACCTAAACAGGTTTCACAAATCGTTATTTGTGTACTAGCCGGCTAAACGAACCCTTAGCTGTAGTTTTACTTAGCTCGCTAAACGAAGCCTTGGCGTAGTTTAGCGGAGAGAGGGGGATTCGAACCCCCGGTACAGTTTCCCGTACGGCAGTTTAGCAAACTACTGGTATAAGCCACTCACCCATCTCTCCTAACAAAATAGCCTTGTGCTATTTTGGGAGTGCAAATATAGTGTTATTGATTTTTTAGGCACAAGGTATTTTAAGTAATTTTTATAATACGGCCAACTTTTTAATGGATGGAATTTATTTGCTTGCCAAGTCGTAATTTTCTTTGCATTTTCTAATTTTAAATCATTAATTTTAAAGTGCTAACTTTTAGCGTTTTATTATATTATGCTACCATGTGCTGGTTGCTTAATTTAAAAATTCGTCAAATGTAACTTGCACGTAGTACAAACCTCCAATAGATGCATTGCCCAAGCCGGTAGTATAGTACTGGTTTAGGATATTGGCGCCACCTACTTTAACAACTGAGGACCATCGAGGTAATTTTAGGCTTAGTTGTGCATCGAGTGTTTGGTAAGCAGGAATGTTGCTGGTTCCAAAATCTGATTCCCATTTAAAATTTTGCTGCCAGTGCCAGGCTACATTAAATCCAATGTTTTTAACCACTTTAAAATTACCAAGCGAAAGATTTAACCGGTATTTTGGGGTATTAAATCGGGTTTGGTATCCAGCTGGTATATTGTTTTCTAACAGGGTATTGTTTGTGATATTTCCTTTGGCCAGGAAACCTCCGGGTAAAAACGAATCGAGGCCAATCGACCACCCATAGGTAACCACTGGAGTGCTGGCGCTTATAGTTGTTATATAGCGGCTTTCATTGGTTGAACCCGGGTTTTGAACCAAGGCTTGTTTTCCATGAAAACCATCGTAGGTATTGTGGTAAAAATAGGCATCTACCAGTATCGATTTTTGAAAATACAGCCCTTTGTAGCCCAATTCCAAGGCTTTAACCTTTTCGGGTCTAAAGGTAGGTAGTTGGTACGGTTCGGTATTTGGAATGCCTGTAAAAGGGTTGTTTCCTGATAACGTGTACACAGGCCCCTGGGTTAGTCCGTAAGCATCAAGTACCTCTCGGTTACCTCCAATAACTCTAAAATCAAATTGAGTTCCGTTTATGTTCATGCTTCCCAGCGATAAATCTACCCATTGGTCTGGGGTAGCAGCAAACCTAAAAGCAGTTTGAGCCGATGCCCTAACATGGTGCAGTTTGTTTTTATCGGGGCTGTACACCAGCGAAAGCCTGGGGGTGGCCTGGCCTTTGAACGCCTGGTTTTTGTCGTACCTGGCCGATAAGTTTATTTTTAGTTTGTTTTGCATAAGCGGTTTTATTAGTTGGCCATAAATCCCTACTTGCGATTGACGGATGGGAGAGCCCGGTTGGTCAAAAAACACAGTGCCTTCAGAGTTTATGGCATACATTCGGTAGCTGGCGCCCACTTGTAATTGCCACGAGGTAAGCAAATGCGAAAAATCGTACATGGTTTCGGCATGCACCATACTACTGTGGTCTACCACTAGGGCACCTCCCTGATTTACGGGTTTGCTAGTTAAGTCTTGCCAGGCATTATCAAATCCGGGTTCACCGGGCAGAGGGCGGTAAGGTTTGCTATCGTCAAATACTGCCCCTCCCGAAGCACGGTTGTCGGCTATGAGCCTTGCAAAATTGTAGGACTCAGGGAGGGCAGAACCTCCCGGATACACATAGGCTACTACAAACGATTGTATAAAATCGGTGTACCAGTCTTCGCTGCTTTTCCAGGTTTCGTTAAGTCTTAAAGCTGCGCTTCCCATATCATACGTATCGCCTGCATTTTCTTTGGTGCCCCAAATACGTACAAAATAATGATTACTTTTTATTTCGATTTTAGCATTATAGGCTTTAAAATTTTTAAGATTAAATCTATTTTGTGCTGTATATACGCTGCTGCCTTTTGATGCACCTCCCTGCAAGGTAAGTGCGGTGTGTTTGTTTAGTTTGTAACTAACAGCCATGCTGCCACGCATGTTGGAGGTATTATAATTTACCAGGTCTTTTTCTTTGTAGCCGGTTCGGGTTACAAGTTGGTTGGGTATTAAGCCAATTACACGTTGGTATTCGGCATCGTATGCCGGAGTTCCGGGTACCAATCCTTGCGCCAGGGCTACGCCTTCGGCAATATCGGGGGCATGGTCTTGTAAGTTTACAGGTACAATTACATCATCTCCATACACATTAACACCATCATAGCCGGGGTTAAAGTAGGGATCAATATTGGGGTTGCTGTAGTCTGTTCGGTTTCGGTAATCCGAAGCCACCCAATCAAGCGCCTGTATATAGCCAAAAGTAAGCTTGGCCGCCAGCTTAGAAGAAAACTGGTGGGCGTACCTAAGGTTTACATCCAGCATAGGGGTAATGCTGCTTTCGGCATTGTTTACATTCATAGCTCCGGTTTGCACCGATGTGCTTAG
>JALWRJ010000550.1 GCA_026994125.1 Cyclobacteriaceae bacterium
GTTTACCTTAACGAAAAATGGCAGCAAAAACTGGACATTAACATACTGCCTGACAACACCTATAAGCTTTCTGAAATTTTTGACAAAGAAACCTCGCACAGTTTGGAACAGGCCATCCAAAAAGCCGACAACCAGCCCCATATAAGCAGGCTATCCATACGCATAAAATCGGCCAATAAGGGCAGATATCATTACCTTAAAGGCTATTTATTGCTGGAGTTTAAAGCGGGAAAACCATTTATTTACCAATGCATTTTTAACGACATAAGCGATGAAGTACGTTCCGAAAAAGTAAAAAATCTGTATTTTAATATCTCTAACCAATTGGTAGAAAATACCGATTTATTAACCATTTATCGGAATATCCATGAAGAACTAAAAGAGGTAGTTGCGTGCGAAAATTTATACATTGCATTGTACAACCCCGAAGAGGAAACCGATTACATCCATTTTCCTTATTTTATAGATAAAGGCCAAACCGTAAAAAGTGGCATTAAGCGTCCGGTAAACAAAGGTATTACCGAATATGCCATTACCAAGGGCGCACCCTTGAGCCTAAGCCGCAAACAAATTGAGGCCTTAACAAAACAAAAACATATAACCTTAATGGGCGAAATACCCGAGCATTGGATGGGCGTACCCTTGCACACACCCGATAAAGTTATCGGAATAATTGCCATTCAATCGTACATACCTCATTTTAATTATACCGATGCCGATTTAAAACTGCTCGATTTTGCCTCCTCGCAAATTGCCATGGCCATAGAAATGGCCAAAACACGCGAAGATTTACAAAACCAAACGGCTCAGCTAAATGCCATTTTCGATTCCAGCTCGCATCTTATCTGGTCGGTTAACCGAAACCTCGAAGTAACCTCATTTAACAAAAACTACTTTGAAGCCAATTTTATAAGTCACGATATTGGCCCCTCGCCTACCAACGAAAACAACAGCGACTCGTTTAATAATTTTTGGGTAGAAAAGTATGAGCAAGCCTTTAAAGGCGAAAAACTGCAATTCGAAATTAACTTAAAAGACGACCAGGGAAATATCATTTGGAAAGAAATACACCTTAATCCTATTTACACCAGGCATAATAAAATTGAGGAGGTAAGTGGTATTGCTCACGATATTACTCCTAAAAAACAATCGGAGCTAGCTTTGTTAAAAAGTGAAGAAAAGTTTAGGAACATTTTTGAATCCTTCCAGGATTTGTACTTCCGGTGTAATATTTACGGCAGCATAATTATGGTAAGTCCCTCTATTGTAGATATGATGGGCTACCAGGCCCACGAAGTAATAGGCAAACATATTGATGACTACTACCTGTACAACCCCAGAGCAAAACGTATTTTAAAAGAGCTAAAACACCAAAAAAACTTAAAAAACGTAGAGGTTTCCATTGTTAAAAAGAATGGAGAAGTACGGCAGTGTATTTGCAACATACGCATGGTGCAAAACAACCCCAACGAACCCTTTGAGGTTGAAGGAGTTGTGCGCGATATTACGCAGCTAAAAATTACCAACCAACAATTAATTAATGCCAACGAAATTGCCGAAAACTCACTCCGGGTAAAAGAACAATTTTTAGCCAATATGAGCCACGAAATACGTACCCCCATGAATGGCATTATTGGCATGATTGATTTGCTAGACAACTCGAACCTAAGCCACGAACAGCAAGGCTATGTGGGTACCCTTAAAAAATCGTCCACCATTTTAATGGATATCCTAAACGACATCCTGGACTTAGCCAAAATTGAAGCCGGACGCATGGAGCTAAAAAACTCCTCTTTTTCGCTCCCTTACGTAGTAGAAAAAATTCATGCTTTGTTTTTGCCTATTGCCTCTACCAGGCAGGTTAACTTGCACTACCATATAAATGAAGCACTGCCCAACATAGTAACAACCGATGAAACCCGGCTTATACAGGTGCTATCGAACCTGATTTCTAACTCGCTAAAGTTTACAGATAAGGGGGGGGCAATTGATATTGGGTTTGAACTGCTTGGAAAAAATGAAAACCAGGCATTAATTAGAGTAGATGTGCGCGATTCAGGTATTGGTATTTCGCAAGAAAATCAAAAATTACTGTTTAAAAGTTTTGAACAGCTGGATGCCTCCACCACCAAGGCCTATGGTGGTACTGGGTTGGGTTTAGCCATCTCTAAACAGCTAGTGCACTTACTTGGCGGACAAATAGGTGTGTTTTCGAACCCCGGGCTGGGTAGCACGTTTTGGTTTACTTTTAAGGCACTTATACCTGATAATCAAGAAGTAAAAGAAACCGACCTGGTAACCGAAAAAAACAATATTGTTACAACCCAACTACATAGCAAAAATGTACTGGTGGTAGATGACAACCAAATTAACCGTGAAGTAGCCAGCGAAATACTGGCTAAAGCCGGGTGCAATGTACAAGTAGCTGCCAGTGGCGAAGCTGCCTTGCAAATGGCAAAAAACAATGCCTTCGATGTTATTTTTATGGACATCCAAATGCCGGGTATGGATGGTGTTGAAACCACCAAAGAACTTCGGAAACTCCCCCTTACACCTGTTCCAAAAATAATTGCCATGACCGCCTACGCCATGAAAGAAGACAAAGAGAAATTTCTAAACCAAGGCATGGACGACTACCTGGCCAAGCCCATAAGGGCTAATCTACTCATTAGCAAAGTAACAGCTACCACTACAGTAGCCCCCGAGCCTACCACCCAAACAACCCCAGATAACACCACCTTACCC
>JALWRJ010000551.1 GCA_026994125.1 Cyclobacteriaceae bacterium
ACAACATTGAGCAGCAATGCCACGCTGTTTTTGAGAATATAAAATACATTTTAGAAGAGGCCGGTTCGAGCTGGGACAAGCTGGTGGATGTAACTGTATTTTTAACTAATATGGAAGATGATTTTGCCATCTATAATAAAGTGTATGCCGAATATTTTAAAGATAATCAACCTTGCCGAACTACGGTAGAAATAAATAAACTCCCGACCCCAATAGCGATAGAACTAAAATGTATTGCGGTAACGGATTAACCTTATACTTTTCCTTTATCGCTTACAATTGTATTTAAACGGAAATAGTTACCGTTGGTCGATTTGCATTTGGGTAAGTATAGCCGAGCCACTACCTTAGCAATCAACAAGCCAACTAATAGAACAAATCCTTCAGGCGAAAGTTATAATTGCTTTCAGTTTGGAGGATTTTGTTTTTAACTCGTTTGTGCTTTTTGTTCCTATTATGGCCAGTACACCACCCCACCTGAAACATCTTTAGAGGCTCCTGTAACTGAAGCTAAACAATTGGGTTTGTTTTGTAACCGAAGCACCCCCATCAGCCCAAAAATAATGGCCTCCTTAAAGTTAATAATTTCAGGAGCAGGAAGCACAAGTTGTATGGCAGCAGGCAGGTAGTGGGTTAAACGTTCTACTAAAAAGGTATTAAAAGCCCCTCCACCGGTAAGCAACACCTGTCCGGATTGTGGAATGGCTGTTTGCAATACTTGTGCTAATTGGTAGGCTTCGTGCTCCACACAAGTAGCCAGTTTATCGTTTACCGAAACCTGTGAAGCATCAACTAATGGTTTTACCTCGGCTGTAAACCATTCGTAGCCGGTAGATTTAGGGTAAGGTAGTTGGTAGTAAGGCAGTTTGTTTAGTTTTTCAAGCAACTTGGCACACACAGTACCCTTACGAGCCAACTTACCGGAATCATCGAAAGGAACACCCACTTGGTTAGCCAGGTAGTTTAATACCATATTGGCCATGCCCACATCAAAAGCTATGCGCTTACCCTGCTGCCGGAACGAAACATTAGCAATGCCACCCAGGTTAACACAAGCCTCGTATTGGCCAAACAAAAGTTGATCTCCAATAGGTACCAGTGGAGCTCCTTGCCCTCCATGTACTATATCTTTAGCTCTAAAATTAGTAATGGTTTTAATACCTGTTGCACTAGCCAACTCCTGCCCCCCACCTATTTGCCGGGTAAACCCCCGGTGTGGCTGATGAAAAACGGTATGCCCATGACTGGCAATTAAATCAACCTCCAGGTTATGTTCTGCAATAAAATCGGTTAGCTGGCGGCCTAAAAAGCGACCATAATCCACATCCAACTTTATCAATTCTTCGGCCGATGCAACTACTGCCTCACGCAATTTTTGTTCCCACGCCTTAGGGTAGCTTATACTTTTGTAATGTAAAAGACTGTACGCCCAGTTACTACCAGAATAAGTAAAATAAACATAAGCCAAATCGATCCCATCCAGCGAAGTACCCGACATTAACCCAATTACTTTTACAGGCTGTGTTTGCATGTTACAAATTTGCTTTAAAACCCATAGAAACAGGTGCTTTGAGGCAAGTATTTTAAGCCCCAAAATTTACTATTTATTTTAACCAGGCATTAAACATCCACAATGTTTTTTCCTGTTCTTCAATAAAAGCAGCTAGCATATCTCCGGTAGTGGTATCGCCACTTTCTTCGGCTAGAGTGCGCAGTTCTTTTTGCTGCTGTATTAAGGCTGCTAAATTTGCTACAATGGTTTTAACGGCCTGCTCGCCCTGGTGCACGCCTTTAGCAGCGGCAATTGTTGCGGTATCCAGGTAATCTTGAAAGGTGTGCAAAGGTGTATGCCCAATAGTTAGCACACGTTCGGCTACTTCGTCAATTTTAATGGCTGCATCATTG
The DNA here is from genome assembly GCA_026994125.1 of Cyclobacteriaceae bacterium. Classification (GTDB taxonomy): domain Bacteria; phylum Bacteroidota; class Bacteroidia; order Cytophagales; family Cyclobacteriaceae; genus JAKISE01. The sequence goes on from JALWRJ010000551.1 coordinate 1,906, forward strand.
TACAGTTCTTCAAATTTTACATGAAGTTCAAAAAAATGCTTTCCTTGAATGTTCCAGTGAAAGCCCCTCAGGTTTTGATAAAACAACTGATAGTTGGCCAATAAGTCATTTAGCTGGGTGGCAATATGTGTATTTTCCATCATTTTTTTATTCAAAAGTAGTGTGGCCTTAAATATAAATCAAATCGATTATATAAATACCAAATAGATATTTACGATGTGATATTTTACTTAACATGGATTTGGGGCTAATGTATCTATTCCTTTTTTAAATGTATTTCATTAAAGAAAATATCATCGTTCGGCACATCAAACTCAATACCTGTAACCTTATTGCTATTATTTAATGTAAATTGAATGGTTCCAAACCCAAACCATGCGTGTATTTCATCCCAATTTAGTTGGTAAGTATTGTAGTGCCAATGCGTAAGCGTAGCATTTAAATGCGGGGCGTTTACAAAAATAATTCTGAGTTTATTGTTGGATGATTCAATTTTTACTTGTCCAAAAAACGGGTCAAAATAGGTTCCCAGAAATTCTGTTTCATCTACCAATGGTTGGGTATTTAGCACATGCGCATTTTTTATTTTTTCTACCCTGTTTTTTTTATACTCCGCATATTTTTTGGCTTTTGGCAAAGCTTCTTTGCTCCAGTCGCGTTGCCCGATGTTCAATAGCTCATCAATAACTCGCATGGTAACTGGTGTTGTAATGCCTGTCATTGCATTTGTTAGGACAACCACACCAACCTGTTCTTCGGGAATCATAGTTACTCGTGAATACATGCCATCGTAACCGCCTGAGTGACTGACCACTTTACGCCCCTGGTAATCCCAAATACCCCAGCCCAACCCATAGGCACTAAAGTGTTTTGTGGGCATATTTTTTTGCGAGGCTAAACTAACTTCAAAGCTATTTTGGGGAGTCCACATGGCCACTTGTGCCTGAGGAGAAAAGATGGTATCGCCATGGTTAATACCATTATTCATCTGTAAAATCATCCATTTGCTCATGTCCGAAACACTGGAAATAATCCCCCCGGCAGCGCCCATATTGTCCCAATTAACCCAGGGAATAGGGGTTATTTTACCATCAATAGTTTTATGGGGACTAGCAAAGTTGCCCATTTTATCTAAGTTTTTAACCGATGTTACCGTACGATCCATCTGCAAGGGTGTTAAAATATGGCGCTGCACAAATTTATCCCAGGGCATTCCGGTTATGCTTTTAATTACCTCACCGGCAGTAATAAACATTAAGTTGGAGTAGCCATATCCGGCTCTAAAACTGTACGCTTGAGGCACGTATTTTACATGCTTAATTACTTCTTCGGCCGAGTAATTAGATTTGTACCAAATAACATCTCCGCTAAACGTGCCCAACCCTGTTCTATGCGATAGAATATCTTTTAGCGTAGCCTGAGAAGTTGTGTAGGAATCGTACAAGGCAAAATAGGGCAAAAAACTTACTACTTTATCGTTCCAGGTTATTTTTCCTTCCCAAACCAAATGAGCCAGCGAAGCAGAAATAAAGGCTTTGGTATTTGAGGCAATGGCAAACAATGTGTTTTCATCTACTATTTGTTTTTTGCCTGCTTCTAACACCCCATAGCCTTTTGCATACACCACCTTACCATCTTTTACAATGGCTATGGCATAGCCCGGCACCTCCCAGTCTTGCCGGGCTTGTTTAAAGTAAGCGTCCAGTTTTTTATAATTTACCTGTGCTTGCAATAGTGTAGTGGAGAACACAAGAACAAGCACCGTTGAAAAGTAATATTTACTATTTTTCATAACTAATAAAGGGTATTTATTTTAAAGCTTGAAGTTACAACCCATTACTTAGCAAGCAAAAGGTTTTGGTTGAAAGGTCTTATTTTTAGCAAAAATACAACAATTAGCCTTGGCAATTAGAAATGAGAAAACCACCTCCAGTACTCAAGATTAGAGCATCAATTTCTTCCTACTTTTTTACTTTTACTATACTTAAACATAAATATTTATTAATTTATTGGGATTTTACCCCCCTGTTTTATGTTTACGAAAATATTTTATCAATAAAACTTTAAAAGTATGAAAACAAAAATTAAAATTAAGTTTATGGCAGCTTTTACAGCGCTAATGTTGCTATTTGGAACTACAACTTATGCACAAGCAGAATGCACACTTAAGTTCGAACTTTATCTCAATGGAGTTCATGTTGAATATTGGTGTTGTACAGGCCCAGACGGGTGTTTTTGGGATGTTTATGAATGATAAAAAAGGGCTGCTAAGAGTAGCCCTTTCTCAATTTAAAAGACAAGTATGAACCTACACTTTATATTAAAATCATCGATAATACTTTCACTACCTAGTATTGCAATTTTCTTATTAAAATACCTCGCAGTCCCTGACCCTAACGCATTCTTACTAATTGCAATCAATATAATTGTTGTTGTTATCTTGCTTATGTTAATTGTAAGATCTTATGTAAATAATGAGCTAAAAAGCAATGGTTTCCCAAGGTTTATCCAATACTTTGTTACCTTTATTTTAATATTATCCTTTGCTACAACCATACATTTTACTGTACAGTATCTAATGTACAACCACTTGGATAGCAATTATAAGTTTGAAGAAGAAAACGCCTATTACCAAAGTGTTAGAAAGCATCGTGTAGAAAAGGGACTTCCCTTACCAAAAGAGATTTCAGTTGATGAAATTGAAGAAAAATATGGCTTTTGGGGGCTGATTAAATACTTCCCCATACTATGTATTAGACTTTATTATGGCACTACTTTTCTATTTATTTACGTTAGGGTATTATAAATTAAAGCTAGTGTCTTAGTTGTTATTCAACCCAATCATAAAAATATCAATCTGATTTACTTCTACTTCTTCAAATTCTACATCCGATACGTCATTCTATATTTTAGAAATAGGTGTAGCACTAGCTTATTTTGATAACAGGTAGCTGCTCATAGTTAAGATTTTTATATCATTCAAGTTTTTTAAATCCAATAAGTCTTTATTTCCAGTTATTAAATGGTTGCCTTCCCATCGTTGGCCAAGGCTAACAAGAAGTTATCTTTCTTATCCCGGCACAATTCAATGGTAGATTTAATCTTTATAAATTCAGACTTAGCCCTGATTTTGGAAAGTAAGTTTAGCAAATCTTCTGATGAAAAGTAGCTCGAGAATTTTGGCCTTTCTGCTACTTCAATAAATTCATCCAACAACTCCTGACTAAAAAGTAAGACTACCGTATCTTCCTTAAAAAGAGTATCTATTTTTGTAAAATCTTTAGTCAAAAGAAAGCTTATCCAAAGATTGGTATCAATAATAACTCTATCCTTTTAAGGAGGCATAGCGATTCGCTCGTACAGTTTCAACCTCTTTAGTAATCTCCTCGAATGTAGGAGGGTTAGACTTAGTTTTTTCTCTAATTAATTTGGTTTACAACTTCCAAAAAAGAATCTGTAGAGGTGTCAGCTATAGATATAAGTTTCAAGTCCGCCAAATCCTTTAGCAACTTAACAGCCTTTGGGTTCAATATATCAACCTGAAAGGTTTGCATGTATCAAATATACATAATATCAATAAATTTCAATTATCTCACAAAATATAGAAAGCCCAAACCAACCATTAAAAAAGGCTGTCCACCACCTGGCGAACAGCCTCTACATATTAAAACTTACTATTTACTTCTCTTCTTCTACTTCTTCAAATTCTACATCCGATACGTCATCCCCACCGGCTGCACCGGTATCTGCACCGGCAGCTCCGGCATCAGCACCTGGTTGCGCACCGCCCTCGGCTCCCTGAGTAGCGGCATACATTTCTTGTGATGCAGCTTCCCAAGCTTTGTTTAGGGCTTCAATAGCAGGTTCAATAGCTGCTACATCCTGAGCCTGGTGGGCTTTTTTCAATGTTTCTAAAGCATCTTCAATGCCTTTTTTGTTACCATCCGAAAGCTTATCACCATATTCTTTCAGTTGTTTTTCGGTTTGGAAAATCAACGAATCGGCAGCGTTAATCTTTTCGATTTTTTCTTTTTCAGCTTTATCGGCATCAGCATTGGCCTCTGCTTCTTTACGCATTTTTTCTATTTCTTCCTCAGTTAATCCCGAAGATGCTTCGATACGGATACTTTGCTCTTTATTAGTTCCTTTATCTTTAGAAGTTACATGCATAATACCGTTGGCATCTATATCAAAAGTTACTTCAATTTGAGGCACTCCACGTGGTGCGGGTGGTATGCCATCTAAATGGAACCTGCCTAAACTACGGTTATCCTTGGCCATAGGTCGCTCGCCTTGCAATACATGGATTTCAACCGAAGGTTGGTTATCGGCAGCTGTGGAGAACACTTCCGATTTTTTGGTAGGTATAGTGGTATTGGCTTCAATAAGTTTAGTCATTACACCACCCATAGTTTCTATACCTAAACTCAAAGGAGTTACATCCAATAAAAGTACATCTTTTACCTCACCGGTAAGCACGCCCCCTTGTATGGCAGCACCAATAGCTACTACCTCATCAGGGTTCACCCCTTTCGAAGGCTTACGGCCAAAGAATTTTTCTACTTCTTCCTGTATTTTAGGAATACGGGTTGAACCCCCCACTAAAATAACTTCTTTGATATCCGAAGTACTTAGTCCGGCATCTTTTAAAGCTGCCTTAACGGGTTCCATCGATCGTTTTACCAAATCATCGGCCAATTGCTCAAATTTGGCTCTGCTTAATGTGCGCACCAAGTGTTTTGGCACACCATCAACCGGCATAATGTAAGGCAGGTTAATTTCGGTACTCGATGAGCTCGAAAGTTCTATTTTGGCTTTTTCGGCTGCTTCTTTTAATCGTTGCAGTGCCATAGGGTCTTTTTTAAGATCGATATTCTCATCTTTCTTAAACTCATCTGCTAGCCAGTTAATAATTACCTGGTCAAAGTCATCACCCCCTAAATGCACATCTCCATTTGTAGAAAGCACTTCAAAAACACCATCGCCCAGTTCAAGGATTGATATATCAAATGTACCACCACCCAGGTCATACACAGCTATTTTCATATCCTGGCTTTTCTTATCCAACCCATAGGCCAAAGCAGCAGCGGTAGGCTCGTTAATAATTCGTTTTACATCCAGCCCGGCAATTTGACCCGCTTCTTTAGTGGCTTGTCGTTCGGCATCGTTAAAGTAAGCAGGTACTGTAATTACAGCTTCATTTACACTTGTTCCTAAGTAATCTTCGGCTGTAGATTTCATTTTTTGCAAAATCATAGCCGAAATTTCCTGAGGGGTGTACTGGCGGTCGCCAATTTTTACCCGAACGGTATCATTATTTCCTTTTTCAAGGGTATAAGCAACTGTTTTAAGCTCTTCGCCTACTTCGCCATACTTTTTACCCATAAACCTTTTTACCGAGCTAACGGTATTGGTGGGGTTGGTAATAGCTTGCCTTTTGGCAGGGTCGCCTACTTTTCGTTCGCCTTTGCCATCGTCTAAAAATGCTACAATCGAAGGCGTAGTTCTACGGCCCTCGCTATTAGGTATCACTACCGGTTCGTTGCCTTCCATTACGGCCACGCACGAGTTGGTAGTTCCTAAGTCAATTCCAATAATTTTTCCCATAACTATATAAATCTAACTATCTTGTTCAATTTGTTTATGCTGCAATCATCAAGGGTTATGCCAAGGGAGATTCCAATAGTCTTTAATGACACAATGGCAGAGGCTCGGTAATTAGGCTTGCAAAAAAATGACGGCAAGGCATAGCTTTAGGTAAACAAAAAAAAATACATTGACAGCCTGACCGATATCATTTACCACATAGTAGCCTTCAAAATATTCTGTTAGCTTTGCAGTTTATTTTTAATTAATGAGTTTACAAAACGAAATTAGCAAACGCAGAACATTTGGGATAATCTCTCACCCCGATGCCGGTAAAACCACCCTTACAGAGAAACTCCTCCTTTTTGGTGGAGCCATCCAAAAAGCGGGAGCGGTAAAATCAAACAAAATTACCGACCACGCCAAGTCCGATTTTATGGAAATTGAAAAACAGCGTGGTATTTCGGTGGCTACTTCGGTAATGGGCTTTAATTACCGGGAAACTAAAATTAACTTATTAGACACCCCCGGTCACCAGGATTTTGCCGAAGACACCTACCGTACGCTTACGGCAGTGGATAGTGTGATTATGGTAATTGATTGTGTAAAAGGGGTAGAAATACAAACTGAAAAGTTAATGGAAGTTTGTAGAATGCGCGATACACCCGTAATCGTATTTATTAATAAAATGGACAGAGAAGGCCGTGATCCTTTTGAACTGCTCGATGAAATAGAAGAAAAGCTGCGTATTAAAGTACGGCCATTGAGTTGGCCCATTGGCATGGGCAAGCGATTTAAAGGGGTTTATAGCTTGTACGAAAAGGCGCTTCATTTATTTGAGCCAAGCAAACGGACGTTATCGGATGGCGTAAGCATTGAAAATTTAGAGGACTCAATTTTGGAGGAGAAGATAGGAGAAACCGATGCTGCTACCATTAGAGAAGAAGTGGAATTAGTAGATGGTGTATATCCGGAATTTAACCAGCAAGACTACCTAGAAGGCAGAGTAGCACCGGTATTTTTTGGTAGTGCGGTTAATAATTTTGGGGTACGCGAACTGCTTGATTGTTTTATAGATATTGCCCCCAACCCTAAACCCAGGGCTACCGAAGAACGCCTTATTTTGCCTACCGAAGAAAAAATGACGGGGTTTGTATTTAAAATACATGCCAATATGGATCCTAAGCACCGTAACCGAATTGCTTTTTTGCGGGTATGCTCGGGGCAGTTTAAGCGCACCAACACGTATTTTCATGTAAGGCATAACAAAAGCTTTCGATTTTCGAATGTAACCGCCTTTATGGCGCAGGATAAGGAGGTAATTGAGGTGGCTTACCCGGGTGATATTATTGGACTGTACGATACAGGTAACTTAAAAATAGGAGATACACTAACCGAAGGAGAACAAACCACCTATAAAGGTATTCCCAGTTTTTCGCCCGAAATATTTAAAGAAGTAATTAATTTAGATGCCATGAAAAGCAAGCAATTAGACAAGGGCTTGAGGCAATTAATGGATGAAGGAGTGGCGCAATTATTTACCTACGAAATGGGTAGCAGGCGTGTGGTGGGTACCGTTGGGGCTTTACAGTTTGAGGTTATCCAGTACAGACTAAAACATGAGTATGGAGCTACCTGCCGTTTTGCCCCGGTAAATTTATATAAAGCCTGTTGGATAGAAAGCCATGACCCGAAAAAATTAAAAGAATTTATAGCTTCTAAACAAAGGCATATAGCTCACGATAAAGATGGGAAATTGGTTTTTATGGCCGAAAATAAATCGTGGTTGCAAATGGTTGAGCAAAATTTCCCTGATATTCGTTTTCATTTTATTTCAGAATTTTAGTCAAACCCATACAAGTATGAAAAAGCAAATTTTTGTTATAAGTATCTTAGTACATTTAGCTTTTACTACCCAAGCCCAGCAAACCAGCAAATTATATATGGTTAAGAATTTTTGGGGCACAAAATTTTACAAAGGCGATAGCTTGCTAAGTGTAAATGGTGTACTGCAAGAAATGGCACCCTTTGAATTGCCCTACAACCAAATGCTGTTGGCTAAAAAAGATTTTGCTGCTGCCCAGGTTTTAGGTGCAGTAGGTGGGGTATTAATTGGTTGGCCCATAGGCACCGCATTGGTTGGCGGCCAACCCAAATGGTATTTGGCCGGCATTGGTGCGGGAATTATAGTAATTTCGTTACCAATTTCGGCCAATTTTACTAAAAAAGCCAAAGCAGCCCTGGCTAGCTACAACCAACTAAACGGGAGCTCTGCTGCCCTATATCGAAAACCCGTGTACAGGCTCGGTTTTCATGCAACTTCGGTTAGGTTAACCCTTACGTTTTAATAAGCCATGGGTGTGTACCAAAAATTATTTGCCAAGTTTTACGACCCTTTTATGCACAACTTTGAACACAAGTTGTACAAACGAAGAAAAAGCCTGCTTAGTAATATAAGTGGCACTATTTTAGGTGTGGGCGAAGGCACTGGAGTAAATTTTAAATTTTATAATCCTGAGGCCACCGTACTTGCAGTAGAGCCCTCGGAATACATGTTGGCTAAGGCTAAAAGCAAAGCAAAAGGCAAGCCAAATATTCAATTATTGAATTACGGAATTAATGAGGCAGCCTTAAACACTAAAATTGCCCCTAAAAGTATAGATGCCATAGTGTGCACTTTAGTTCTTTGTACCATTGACGACCCGGAACAGGCCATTCAAAATTTTAAAAAGTGGCTAAAACCTACCGGAAAGTTGGTTATTTTAGAACATATTCATGCCAAAAAAAACATAAATAAAAGCATACAGAATATAGTAAACCCCGCTTGGAATATTTTTGCAGACGGTTGCAACTTAAACAGGAGCACCGATGAGCTTATAAAAAAAGCCGGTTTTACACCTGTTTGGGAAGAATATTTTACCAAAACGTTAAGGTTTTATACAGGAGAATTTAAACTTGGTTAAATGAGCAGTAGAGACCACCGACCATTTTACGAAATTTACGAAGACAACCACTTGCTTATTGTAAATAAAGCTGCCGGCATATTAGTGCAAGGCGACCATACCCACGACAAGCCTTTAATAGAACTATGTAAGGAGTATATAAAAACTAAGTATCAAAAACCGGGCAATGTGTTTATGGGATTGGTACATAGGCTCGACCGCCCGGTAAGCGGGTTAGTGGTACTGGCCAAAACCTCTAAAGGTTTGGAGCGAATGAGCAAACTTTTTCATGACCGCAAAGTACAAAAAACATACTGGGCCATTACCAAACGAAAGCCCCGCCAAAACCAGGGCACCCTGGTACACTGGCT
>JALWRJ010000552.1 GCA_026994125.1 Cyclobacteriaceae bacterium
AAAAATTAACCTTCAGCTTCAGTTTCAGCGGTTTCTTCGCCTTCAGCAGCAGCTTCGGCTTCAGCAGCAGTGTCTTCGGCCATAGCCGCTTTAAGGGCTCTAGGTACTTCTACTACAGCAATCGAAGCAATTTTAGTATCTAAAATTTCATAGTTTTCATTTTCCACATCTTGTACTTTTATGGAGTGGTGGAATTGAAGATTTGAAATGTCCACATCGATATGCGAAGGCATATTTTTTGGCAATGCCAATACCGATAACGACCTGCGTTTATGGATAAGTACTCCACCTTCCATTACAGCAGGAGACTGCCCAACTAATTTTACAGGAATATCCATTTTTACCTTTTTGCCTTCAAATAATTGAAGAAAATCGGCATGCAAAATAATTTCACTTACCGGATGGTATTGTACATCTTGCAAAATGGCTCTGTATTCTTCGCCTTCAATGTTTAGGTGTACAAAGTGGGCGTCTCTGGTATATATCAATTCACGAAATAAAATCATGGGCGCATAAAAATGCACTTGTTCATCGCCACCATACAGTACACAAGGTACATTGGCTTCGGCCCTTAATTTTTTCGATTCTGCTTTACCGAGATTTGCTCTTTTATACCCTATAATCTCAATTGTTTTCATGTTTGTTTTATTTAATTGTTACTTGTTTCTGTTGTTACCTGATAAACAACGAGCTGATAGACTCGTGGTCGTGTATTTTACGAATGGCCTTGGCAAATAAATTAGCTACACTGAGTACTTTTATTTTAGGACTTTCTTCTTTAAGAGGGATGGTGTCAGTTACTACCAGTTCTTCCAGCACCGAGTTGTTAATGTTTTCGTATGCTTTACCGGATAGCACAGGGTGAGTGCAAACGGCTCTTACCGAAGTGGCTCCTTTATCCATTAAAAGTTTAGCTGCTTTGGTAATGGTACCGGCTGTATCGATTAAGTCGTCCACTAATATTACATCTTTGCCCTCAACTTCACCAATAAGTTGCATGGAGGCTACCTCGTTGGCACGCTCTCTGTGCTTATCGCACACTACCATATCGGCTGCAAAAAAACTGGCATACCTGCGGGTGCGTTTCATACCACCTACATCAGGCGAAGCAAAAATGATATTGTCTAAATTTAAGGAACGTAAGTATGGTACAAACACCGAGGCTCCATCCAGGTGATCTACTGGGATATCAAAAAAACCTTGAATTTGGTCTGCATGTAAATCGCAAGTCATTAAGCGCGAAGCACCCGAAGCACCAATTAGGTTTGCCAGTAATTTGGCTGCAATGGCTACCCTGGGTTTATCTTTGCGGTCTTGCCTGGCATAGCCAAAGTAAGGCACTACAAGGGTAATGCTATCGGCACTGGCTCGTTTGGCGGCATCTACCATAAGCAGTAATTCCAAAAAATTATCGGCCGGGGCAAAAGTGCTTTGTACTATAAAAACATCGCACCCGCGTACCGATTCTTCGTAATAAGGCGACATTTCGCCATCGCTAAATTTTTGGAAAATAGCATTACCAAGAGGTTTGCCGTACGATTGAGCAATGGATTCAGCTAAATATTTAGAGCCTGAGCCGGAAAATAACTTTACTTGCGACATGGTACTGCTTTAAAATAAATCCCGAAGACCCCAGCTTCCTTTGCGTTGGAGTGTTCGGGATATTTTTGTTGACCCACTAGGGCTCGAACCTAGACTCTTCTGAACCAAAATCAGACGTGTTGCCAGTTACACCATGGGTCAAAATTTTGTTTGCCCACCCACTTTAGGAAGCTGCCCTTAGCGTTTGGGACTGCAAAGTTATATTTTTTTTGAAAAAATAAAGCGTGGGGTTAAAATATTTTTGACTTATTTTATGCTTAGGAAAAAGCCCTAATTGGCCGAGGGTTTTTCTTCAAGCACAAACTCTTTATTTTCCATAAAGTCTTCGGCCAAAAATTGATAGCGGTCTAAAATACTTCGTACAGCAATTTTAAGTTGGCGTTCGTTATTAAAGTAAATATTACCATATACTCCGGTGGCATAGCCTTGCCAAATGCTGCGTTCTTGTTTGCGGTCGTATAATTGTATAAGCAGGGTGCCTTTGCGTAAATCGTATTTGCGAGGGTTGTATTCCTCCATTTCTCTTTCGTACTTTACCCAACTTTCAATATCGGGCTGGTCGTAGCCCCTAAAATTTAAACTATCGTAATAAATTTTATAAGTAACCAACAGGTTAGGCCTTTCGGTTCTGTAGCGGTAGCCCTGGTTTTGTAGTCTTGTCTTTATTATATCCTTAATTACCTGGTTATTAACCGTAGAAGTATCTTGTTCGGCTACATTATTTTCCATAAAAGCAAACGATTTATAACGCTTAAACCGGCCATGGTAACTGTAATCGTATTCAACCGGATATTCGCGGTAGCTGTAACAACCTGCCACGGCCAGGCTAAGGAGGAGGATGGATAAGCGGCTCATACTGTTATTTTTAGTTGGTTAACCGGCTTGGTTTTACTTTTACGTTGCTCAAAAGTTAAACCAAACCATTAATATACAACTAATATACAACAATTAGTTGGTAATAGTAGATGTTACAACGTTAAGTGTGAGCAATTGGTTCCGTTTGGATACTTTAATCTTTAGTTTTTATACTTTTCTATCCATTTACGGGCGTTTACAAAGGCTTCAATCCATGGGGTAACTTCATCAGATGCACGGTTGTAGTAGGGCCAGTTCCAGGGAAAAATAGAACG
>JALWRJ010000553.1 GCA_026994125.1 Cyclobacteriaceae bacterium
CAGACACTGGAGCTAATGCCAATGAATTAAAAGATTCATTAGTCGTATTGATTTTAATCTTAGTAAGGAGAATATGGCCAATAATTTCACCTTCTAGTTCAGCCACCATAGATAGTTCGGGTATAAAGGCGTTTGATTTTCTTAGCCTTTCTACTAAGAATTGCTCTGTAAAATCACTAAAAGGCTCTGTTTTAAAAGCATCTTTAATTAACTCAAACACATAGGGAAAGTCCTTTGCGGTCTCTTGACGAATGATGATTTTCATTTGTTAAAAATACGAAGTAAAATAGAATTGCCACAAAGGGAAAAATAGAATACTAACCCTTCGCTATCAAAAGCAATCTTAATTAAAAGTGCTAATTTGTTTTCTCATACCCTTCGTTATGCACGTTGGCCACAGCTCTGCCCGAAGGATCATTCATTTTTTCCAGTGCCTTATCCCACTCAAAAATAATGGGGGTGCTACACGCAATAGAGGGCACCGAAGGTACCGTAGCTGCTGCGGCATCTGATGGAAAATGTTCTTCAAAAATGAGGCGGTAGTAATACTCTTCTTTTTGCAATGGAGGGTTTACGGTAAATCGGTGTTTTACCTGTGCCATCTGCTCATCGGTAATTTCTTTTTCAACAATTTCTTTAAGGCTGTCAATCCAATCATAACCCACCCCATCCGAAAATTGCTCTTTTTGCCTCCAGGCCACACTTTCGGGTAAATAATCTTCAAAGGCTTTACGCACTACCCATTTCTCCATTTTACCATTGGTGCCGCACATTTTATCCGTAGGATTTACGTTCATCGCAATGTCCATAAATTCTTTATCTAAAAACGGCACACGGCCTTCCACACCCCAGGCCGCTAAGGCTTTATTGGCTCTATTGCAATCGTATAAGTGTAATCGATCTAATTTACGAACCGTTTCTTTATGAAATTCTTCAGCAGTAGGCGCTTTATGGAAGTACAAATAGCCTCCAAATAGTTCATCGGCTCCTTCGCCCGAAAGCACCATTTTTATGCCCATCGATTTAATTACCCGGGCGAGCAAATACATAGGCGTTGCCGCACGCACGGTGGTAACATCATAGGTTTCTAAGTGGTAAATCACATCGCGCACGGCATCTAAACCTTCCTGCACGGTAAAGTTAATGGAATGGTGCACTGTTCCTATGTGGTCGGCCACCTGCTGAGCGTATTTTAAATCGGGCGAACCCTCTAAGCCAACCGAAAACGAATGTAACTGTGGCCACCAGGCCTCTTGCGTATCGCCCGACTCTATGCGTTTGGCCGAAAACTTTTTGGTAATGGCCGAAATAATAGAGGAATCTAACCCGCCTGAAAGCAAGACACCAAAAGGCACATCGCTCATCAGTTGCCTGTGCACAGCATCTTCCAGCCCTTTTCTAAGCTTTGCTAAATCGGTTTTGTTGTCCTGCACATTTTTGTACTCTCGCCAATGGCGCGTATAGTACTTTGTAGGCTCTTTATCAGTACTACTATAATAATGCCCCGGAGGAAAAGCCTCTATTTTTTTACAAACTCCCTCTAACGCTTTAAGTTCGGAAGCTACAAAATACTGCCCTTTTTCGTCCCAACCGTGATACAAGGGTATAATGCCCATGTGGTCGCGACCAATCAAATAGGTATTGTTGGCTTTATCGTACAATGCAAAACCAAAAATGCCGTTCAAATCCTCTAAAAAATCAATGCCTTTTTCCTGGTACAGAGCAAGAATAACCTCAGAATCGGACTTGGTTTGAAAAGCATACGTTTCGCCCAATTGTTTACGCAGTTCATTATGGTTATAGATTTCACCGTTTACGGCCAATGCCAGGTTGCCATCCTCACTTACCAAAGGTTGGCCACCCGATTGTGGATCTACAATGGCTAAGCGTTCGTGGGCTAAGATAGCATGGGGGTAATCTTTAATCCCCGACCAGTCAGGCCCTCTATGACGCACTTTTTTTGACATTTCTAACACCTTAGCTCGAAGGGCATCGTTTGCTTCGTTTACTTCAAATACTGCAACTATTCCGCACATACTAAAATTGTTCGTTCATTTACTACCTCCCTGCTCCAAATATGCATATTTTCATCTACACAGGAATGACGGTAAATGTTGGTTATAAAAAAAGCATCAATATATATCGATATAATTGATGCCATCACCCAAAAAAGGTAAAATTTTATGCAAGTTTAACGCATAAGCAACTAATAATATAAGGCAGACGCTATTTTTATCGAAATTTTTAAAATTTTTCTTTAAGTTATTGCCTGGGGTACCAAAAGGAAATTAAGAAATACAAATGCGGCCGGTTAGCAAAGGCCTTGCCTTTCTAGTACTTCCTCTTTTTTTGTTTGAGTAAGGGCAGGCAGTGGCTAAAGTTCAGCATCTGCATCCTCAAATTGTGATGCTTCATTTCCCGGCAAATTTAGCAGGTACTTAATTTTTTCTTTGGTTGGAAAAAGCGTAAGCAGATACAAAATACCCAACCCGGCCATAAAGAGGTAATACACATCGGAGGTTAGCATGTAAGCTACCAGCGCCACAAATACCGGCATTTCAATTAAAGCAAGGCTTAGCACATATCCTGTTTGAAAACTTAACAATTTAGCTTTTAAGCCATTAAGTTGTTGAATGCCTGCTATTTTTTTGTTTAAAATTGTTTTACCCATAAAAACACCCCCCAGGTAAGCCAGTGGCGCCACAAAGAAAAACGGGTTGCTTGTATC
>JALWRJ010000554.1 GCA_026994125.1 Cyclobacteriaceae bacterium
CACCTCCTCCTGGCAATTCTTTTCCAGGTAAGCCACTCCTTCGGGAGCGGCAATAGCCGAAAGTACCATCCAATTTTTAGGAGCACCGTATTTTTTTAACTTGTTAATGGCGTCCAACATCGATTTCCCGGTGGCCAACATAGGATCAACCAATATAACCGTTTTTCCTTCCAGGTCGCCACTGGCAATGTACTCGGTTCTAATGCTTTTGGAGGTATTAAAATCCATTGTTCGGTAAGCGCCCACAAAACCTGAGTCGGCTTCATCAAAAACACTAAGCACACCTTCGTAAAAAGGCAACGCTGCACGCATAATGGCAATTATATAAGGCTGTTCGGCCAACAGGTTTACTTTGGCCGTTGCCAGGGGCGTTGAAATGGTTTGCAATTCATAATTTAGCTGCTTCGAAACTTCGTAGGCCATCAGTTGCCCTAACCTTTTTAAATTAGTTCTAAATTTTAAACGATCGGTTTGTACTGCTACATCGCGCAGTTGAGCCAAATAAACATGTGCAATGGAGTTGTTTTCGCTTAGGTTGATGGTTGTCACGTGTTGAAAGAGAAGTAAGGTACAAAATAAACTTGCTCGAAAATGCAAGATAATTCAATTAACTGTGCCCGCAAAATACTTGGTTTATTTTTAGTTTAAATTTCACATAAAAATATCTACTATTAGGTTACAGGGCGTATCACTCTATCCTTACTACAATAGCTACACCATTTACAAATACAACATTCGGTTTTTGTTGTTTAGGAATTACGCCCATGGGAGTAGCGGTAAAACTGTTTTCGGGCAGTCCTTTGCTAAGCAATTGTTGGCGTAGTGTTTCGGCATATAAAGGCGTGCGGTTATTATGATATACCGGTACTTTATGCCAGGTTTCAATGGAGTCAACTCCACTCATCCGGGCCTGGTAAGCAGATGCAATGGTAGTATCGGCCAAGGTAGTGGCACCCAACGAATCATTCATTTCGGTAAGTAATGAATCTTTTTGTGGGGTTGTCATACTATCAACTTCAATGGGTGGTAACATGATACGAATACTATCGTACCTTACTTCGGTAAGCCAGGGGTATTGTATGCTGTCTTCCTTATAGTTTTCCTGGTACACCTCTAAATGAAAATGTAAGTCAGGGTGTTGTTTCATTAAACGTGCCAGGCGTAGCATTTCGAAGTTCGATGAAGCCGAAATAGTGTTGGAGGTGGTATCAAACGCTACCCCTCCCAGGTTAAAGGCAGCACCCGGTTTAATGGTGGTAAGCACTACCTCGGGGCGTTTTCTGCGCGAATTGGTAAGCTGCTCTACATTAACCAGTTGGGTTAAAAAAGCAAGTTTTCCGCTACGGTCTTCGTAGGTTATTTCGTATCGGCTGCCTTCGGTTAGCACAGCCACAAATGTACCCGTGTTTTTATCCGAAATTACCCGGGCTTCCAGTTTTCCGGTGGTTTGGTTATTTATCCTGATATCCAGCGAGTGAGGCGTTCCCTGTTCATCCACAACCTTACCCATCATCATTATAACATCTTTAGGACGATATTGCTCGGGTACACTTAGCTGGGCAATGGCTTTGTAACCTGTTTTGTTAGTACGCGTAATAAAGGCTTGTTCGGTACGCAACGACATGGTTATAAAACGGTCGTCTCCCGGAGTGTTGGCATAGGCCAGGTTCACAGGGTCAGTCCAGCCTTCGGCTTCGTTGGTGCTCATCCATAAGTCGAGCCCTCCTTTACCTCCGGGTCTGTCCGAGGCAAATATCAAGGTTTTGTTATCGCTTAATATACGTGGGGTTAGCGAATTGCCTACGTTTAATTTGGAAGGCAACATTTGAGGCTCTTTCCAGCGAGCCCCTCGCCCTTTATTACGTTCGCTTACATAAAGTTGGCATCCTTTGGCACTTTCATCAGTAATTTTATCGCAACGCATAAAATAAAGCATTTGTTTGTCGGGGCTAATGGAGGGGTCGCCCTCGTTTTGCGATGAGTTAAGTGGTTTGCCTGGGTTATGTGGTCTGCCCCAGCCCGAACTGCCTTTAGTAGTAACCCATATATCGTAACCTCCTAGCCCATCAGGTTTGCGCGATGAAAACCAAATAGCCTCTCCGGTATTATCTAAAAAATAACCTCCAATATTATTTAGGCGCATGGGGTCTAAGGCCGTTATTTCTTTTGGGTCTTGCCAGTGCCCGCTCTTGTACGAGGTAACTTCTAGCACCCAGGCACCCGTATTAGAGTAATCGGTGCTAAATATCATGGTGCGGCCATCACCACTAATGGCCGGTATTTGGTTGTTTTTAGCCTGGTGATTTACATTGCGAGGCAAAAACGTTTTTTGCTGTGCCCATACCATGCCGGGCAATACTAACATAATTATAAACAGGGTTTTCATAAGCCAAAGGTTTAAACAACTAAAATACATAAATTAACCGAACTTAAATAAATGCTGTTCATCAAATCTAAAACTTGGTGGTTGCCCGGCTAATTATACCAAAATCCGAAGAATTATAATGCGCTATTTATGTACTAATTCTACTTAAAATTAGTTTAAATAGCTTATTTAATGGTATTATTCCAAATAAAATTTTGCACTCATAAAAGAATTTGCAATTTTATACTTGTATATATGAACATACTATCATATATTGGATTTTTATTTACCCAAGAAAATTGGGATAGAACAAAAAACTAACAACTTAAATTATGAAATACGGCTTTGTATTAGACAACCGCA
>JALWRJ010000555.1 GCA_026994125.1 Cyclobacteriaceae bacterium
AAAACACTACTGTTTGGAAAACTCAAAACCAACCATTGGACACCAAAATTCCGGTAGTTGTTTTGGTCAATAGTTCCAGTGCTTCGGCTTCGGAAATTGTATCGGGCACCTTGCAAGATTACGACCGGGCGGTTATTATGGGGCAAAAATCGTTTGGCAAAGGACTGGTGCAAAACGTACGTCCCCTGAGCTTCAATGCTCAGCTCAAAGTAACTATTGCTAAATACTACACGCCCAGCGGCCGCTGTATTCAGGCATTGGATTACACCCACCGCAACCAAAATGGCAGTGTGGGCAAAGTACCCGATTCGTTAAAAACCGCCTTTAAAACACAAGCTGGCCGGGTAGTTTATGATGGTGGCGGTGTTGACCCCGACATTACCACTCCAAAATTAAACTGGTCGCCTCTTTTAATTAAACTTATACAAGAAGGCTACATTTACCTTTATGCCAATGCCTATAAGTTGGCACATAAGCAGATTGAAGCACCAGACAGGTTTAACCTTACAGATGAAGACTACAGGGATTTTATTAGCTGGATGGAAACACAAGAATTTAGCTTTGAAAGCAAACTCGAAACTAAGTTAAACAACCTAAACAAACTAACCGACCAGGCACCCGGGCACCAACAAAAGGTAAAAGAAACATTGGAAGAACTTGCCCAGGAAGTACACCAACCCCTGGAGCAATTATTGTTAAGCGATAAACCCCATATTAAAGAAATGTTGGAAACCGAAATAGCCTTGCGGTATTATAGCGAAGCCGGCAGTATTCAAACCTCGCTGGCACACGACAACGAAGTAGCTCAAGCCATTGCCCTACTCAACAACACTACTAAGTACAACAGTATTTTACATCCGGGCTTTTAGCTGGTAATTAGCCGTTTAGTAACTGCTGCAAGAGTTCAAAATATCTTGCTACATGTACACCATCCATTAAGGCATGATGTACATGTACAGCCACAGGCATTTGAAGGCACCCGTTTTGCTCTTCGTACTTACCAAAAGCTATTTTAGGCACACTATCCGGCACCCGGCTATTCATGGCATGCTCTATAGCTGTAAATTTTAGCCAGGGGATAGCCGAAAAATAGGCTACATCCTGCGACCTATCGGTATGTGGAAGACCGCTGGTTTTACGAATTTCGTCAATTACCGAGCGTGCATGTACATTAAACGCATTAAATTCCGGATAAAAATCCAGGTAGCTAAAACTAAAGGTTCCGTCAGGCCGGTTTATAGTAGCTCCTGCCCGAATGGCATCAAATATTATAACCTCATTGGGTTGGGTAATTCGATACCTAAATTCTTCTATGCTGTTTATAGCTAGCAGTGCTTTGTGCAGGTAATAAAGAAAAAAAGACACCTGTTGTTGCTTTGCGGCCCGGTACGCTTTGGTAACATCTACCATAGCTGTTATACCAAAAAAAGGCTGGTCGTACGCTTTAAAAAAATCGAAATGCGCTTTGCGGTTCCATTGGTTTATATCTAGTTTTTTCATCATAATGGAAAAGTAATGAAAATCAGTTAATGTGCCTAAAGGCCTACCTACGGCTTTATTCAAAAATATCTTAGCATACACTACTCATTACGTAAGGTGGCAACTACCTTTTTTGTACTAAAACACATCGTAGAATAGCATACATAAGCAAACCTTACCTAAGCAGGTAAAGTTTACCATAACCGTTTTTAAAGCCACGGTCACCGGCAGATGAACGCAGTTCTACCCGTTCGCCATTCAGTTCCATCAATACTTTGTACAGGTACACTCCATTGGCCAAGGGGTCACCAAACTCATCGCGCCCGTCCCAGGCGTACTCGGTTTTATTGTTGCCAATGTGTATAGGGCCAATTTCATCCTGGGTGATGGTACGCACTACCCTGCCACTAACCGTCATAATCCTTATCATCAAGCTTTCGGGTACCTGGCTACCGGTAAGCGTAAATACAAACCTTACACTGCTCGAAAACGGATTAGGGTACGGGTAAAAATTAGTTACCGTAGCTTCGTTTACCACCTCAAACCGTAATTTATACGGCTCGGCTCCTGCTGCATTACCGCTGGCGTCTTCGGCTTGTATGCTGAGCTCATACATCCCGTTTTCCAGCTTTTTGGGCCGGTAATAAATTTCAAAAGGCTTATTTGGGGTGGCTACCGTGTATTCCACTTCGCTACTCGAAAGTGCAATAGGCCTGGCCGAGCAGCCTTCGCATGGTGGAGTAATAAACAATTGAATACCGGTGGTATCTGTTTTTTGCAGTAAAGGGTTTTTATCTAATATTTTAATTAACACCGTAGGGTTTGGCGAAACAATTTCTCCATCAAAAATATAACGTCCATCAATAGACACATCCAATAAAGGATTGGTTTTATCCTTTACCACCGTTACATAGTTGGTAAGGCTTAGGTTGTTGTTTACATAGCGCTGTTCCGGCACTGTGTAGTTGTTTACAAATACGGTAATATTATTGGTACCAACTAGTCCTTTGGTTGCCAAGGGTATGCTAAATAGCGTAGTATCGCCCGGGGCCGGAGCGGGTATTTGAAGGGTGCCGGTGTTATTTTTATGTGTATCTGCATTAAAAACTGTGTAGGTTACGGGCAAATCAGCAGTAAATGTTTTATCCGATACGTTAATAAAGCCAAACGTAGTTTTTACCGAATCGCCTTCTTGTACTTCTACTTGTAACGAATTGCCCTTATTATTGCCTAAAAAGGCAACTATA
>JALWRJ010000556.1 GCA_026994125.1 Cyclobacteriaceae bacterium
CCATGGAGTTAGAAATAAAGCCCGTGGCAAACTCCACCATAAATAGCACAAAATTAATTACCAAGATAATCCAAAGGGCTTTGGTTTGAATGCCCTTGTCTTGGCTGCTAGTCCAATCGGTAACAATGGTTTCTAGTCTGGTTGAATCAAAGTTTAGTTCATCAATGGATGCCTCAATGGTATCCACATCTTCAGAATGCACCACCTCCAATAACCTGCCTTCGATATCAAATTTTAGCTCCTTAATTTGAGCAATTCCGTCCAATTTCATCCGTATCATTTGCTCTTCAGAAGGGCAATCCATTTTAGTTATTTTGAAGGTAGATTTGTTCATTCAGCAAAGTTAGTTTGTTGCCAATAAAAAGGAAATCAATCATCATCCTCTAATTCTCCTTTAATCAACTCCGAAGAAAGCATATAAGCTCCATTGGTTACTATTTCAGTATCTTTTGCCAGTGTTTGTGCAAATGTTACTTCCACAAAGCCAGCATCTGTAATGCCAGTAGTTACATCTACCACGTTAAAAGTAAGGTCGCCATTTTCATGTGTCTCGCCTTTTACAAATACAAACGAACGGTTTCCTTCAGTTACAATAGCTTCTTCGGGTAGAACGGTCATCATTTTTTCATTTTCTACAATACGGCCCTCCACATATAGCCCGGGTAGTAAATCGGTGGTGGTGTTACTATCAATTACGGCATGTACATGTACCGCTTTGGGGTCGTCTTCAAAGGTACGGCCAATGGTTTGTATATGCGCTTCAATAAGTTCGCCCGGCTTATTGGCAATGGTAAAATAGGCTTTTTGCCCTACCCTAATTTTGTAAATATCCTTTTCATATACTCTAAAATCAACATGCGTTTTCGCATTATTAGTAAGGTAAAACATAGTAACCCCCGGGTTGGCAAAATCGCCAATGCGCACATAAACTTCACCTACAAAACCATCGATGGGTGCAATTATGGGCACATTTGGAAATAGTTCTCCGGCTAACACCTTAGAAACATCCAGGTTAAGTAATTTTAGTTTGGCTTTTAATCCTTTAATTTTAGACTGTGTTGCATAATAATCGGCCCGGGCTTTCTGAAACTCCCTGCCCGATGATATTTCCTCTTTATACAGTTTTTCTTTACGCTCAAATTCTGTTTTTAAATAGGCCAGTTCGTTTACACTTTGTTGTAATTCCTGCTGCATTTGCAGGTAATCGGGGTGTTCGAGGCGTGCCAGTACCTGCCCTTTTTTTACTTTATCGCCTTCTACAAAATAAATACGGCTTACATTGCCACCAATAAACGCGTTTACATTGGCTTCGTCTTGCGGGTACAGGTCTAAAAACCCGTTTACTTTAATAGTACTACCCAGGCTTTTGTGCAATACTGTGCTGGTAGTAAGCCCAAGCACTTTTGCCTGTTCTTTGGTTATCTTTACCATGTTGGCAAGGCCTTCTTCATGTTCTTCGTGCGCTTCGCCATGGCCGCCCTCGGCCACGGTAGTTGAGTCGGATGAGCAACTGAACAAAAAGACGAATGCGCCCATAAAAAATGCCCAGCCAGCTACCTTTTTCATTTGTTTATACATAATATCTATTGTTTCCATTATAATGTTCCTATTAAATAGTTAATCTCAATTTGTGTTTGTTTTAATTGCCTTAGTGTTTCGAGGTATTGGTTACGTATGCTGTTAGCCTGATCCAGGTTACGTATGTATTCTACGTATTCAATTTCTCCGGCTGCATAGCCTTTACCGGCAAAATTTACAAGTTCATCGGCCAGTTCCAGCCCTTTGCTTTGGTAGTAGGCCAACTGTGCCTTGTATTTGGTAAAGGCTTGCAGTTGGTTATCCAATCGGGTATGTAACCTTAGCTTGTAGGTTTGGTATTCGGCAATAGCAATATCCATTTCCACCTTAGCAACCTGGCTTTTGCTACTGTTATTCCAAAAAGCAAGCGGAATAGCCAGGCCTATTGAAAAGCCGTTGGCTCCTGAAATGCCTTCTATTTGTTGGCTAAAAAAACCGGCCGAAAACTCAGGCACAAATTCCGACTTTTGCAATTTAGCTTGGGTTTCGGCTAAGGCTATACGTTTAAGATATGCCTTTAACAAAGGATTTTGACCCATGCCAGCTGTATCGGCAGCAAAGGGTATGTCGATTTGCGCCAATCCTTTTTGCGAGATTTGAATATCATTGGTAATATTCATTACATTTTGCAGGCGCTGTTTATAAATTTCTACATCGGCTTCGGTTTGCTGTTTTAACAGTTGCACTTCCTGTTGCTTACCTTCAGCCGCAATTTTGGCCAGCCGGTTGGTTTCTCCTGTAGCATAGCGTAGTTCTGCGGCCTGCACAAATCTGGTATAAATACTATCCAGGTAATTATATAAAGCCAGTTGGCTATATGCCCAGGCAAGTTGCGTGTACTCTGTTTTAACCTGCCGGGTAAGTTCGTTTTTTGTAACCGCCACTAATTGTTCGCTTAGTTCAATCCGGGTATTTAGCACTTTTGCTCTTGTGCCATACACGGTAGGAAACTTAAAACTCTGCGATATTTCAAACGAATTATCTACAAAACCGGGTGAGTTTATTTCGCCCCTGGTATAGTTAACATCCGTATTGCCCAGGTTTACCACGGCTTTTTTTCGTTTTTGCTCGCGAGTAACGCCTAAGTTAGCGGCCGTTATTTGGGGGTTATTGGCCAATGCTATGGCCACAGCCTCTTCCATAC
>JALWRJ010000557.1 GCA_026994125.1 Cyclobacteriaceae bacterium
AAGCTGCACTCCCTACATTATCGGTATAGCCTGTAATCTTTATATTAATGTTAGGGTTAGCTTTCAGCAGCATAATAACTTTGTTTAACTCTGTTTCAGATGCTGGTGTTAGCTCATAGCTGTTATAACCAAAAAATATGTTATTTAACACCATTTTAGCACCGGTTTTAAGGGGCATCATTAGTAAATTTACCTCTACAGGATGTAGTAATTCGTTGGTTAAATTAAAATTTTTACTCGTAAATAAATAACTTTCTGCTTCGGCAAAAAGCCCATAGGTTTTACCTTGGGTAAGTACTATCAGGTAGTTACCTGTAACAGAATCAGAGGCAACTTTTTCAATCAGGGTTTCAGTAGCTAAGTCAATAAGCGAAACACTTGCTTTTAATGGCTTTTTATTCGTTTTATCCATTACACGGCCAAATACGTAAGTGCTTTTATGTTCCACCTGCATGGAAGCCGGAACATCAATTTCGTAAAGGGTACTTACAAACGACTCTCCCTGCTTTTCTTCATGCGAATAATAACCCTTACGGCCATCCGAAGAAATAAACATCGATACTTCATCGTTATGCGTGTTGATGGGGTAGCCAAAATTGATGGGTTTGCTCCACCCTTCCTCTTGCTTTTCGGCAAAATAAATATCGAACCCACCAAAACCCAGCCGGCCATCAGTAGCAAAATAAAGCCGTTGCCCATTAGGATGTATAAAGGGCGAAATATCATCGTAAGGTGTATTAATATCTACCCCGGCATTTTCAGGTGTAGTCCAGGTGCCGTTATCATTTAAAAAGGATACATATATATCTCTTCGACCGTAGCCTCCCTTCCGGTTTGATACAAAATACAAAGTACGTCCATCAGCGCTTAAAGCGGGCTGCGAATCCCAGGCAGTGGAGTTAATACTTTTACCCATGTTTTTAGGCTTACTCCAAACATCTCCAACTTTTATGCTTTCGTATAAATCGCAACTCCCATAGCCTTTGCGCCCCATACACGATGTAAAAACCAGTTTTCGCCCATCAGCTGAAATACTGCACGTACCCTCGTTAAACGTGGTATTTATGTGTTCCGAAATGGAAACCGGAGCTTGCCACCGGCCTGCTTCATTTTTAGTGCTCACCATCAAATCTTCGTTATCCTGCCTCCTTACAAAAATTAAGGTTTTTTGATCGGCTGTAAGTACCGGAAAATACTGTTGCTTAAACTTATTTACAGTAGGAGGCAACGGGCGAGGGTTAAACTCGAATTTATGCGTTTTATATTCCATGGCAAAGTCGCAATTGGCTAGCATTAACTTGGCTTTTTGCAGGTACTTGCCTTTTTGGTTGGTAAGTGTTTGGTAAGTTTGCAAGTAATTTTTAGTCGTTTCGTACTCACCGTGCTTAAAGGTATATTCACCCACATAATACCAGGCCGAAGCAAACCGGGTAGCTTGCGGGTAGCGCTTAATTACTTCCAGGTAGCAATTGTTTTGAAGGCTATCTTGCTTTCGTATCCGGTAAATGGTGGCTTGTTTTAAGTAGGCTTCTGCAAAATTGGGGTCTTTTTGAAGCGCTTGTTCCAGCTTTGTCAAGGCCTTATCAAACGAGCGAGCTCCCATTAAGGTACGAGCTTCGTTGTAATATTTTATAGCCTTTTTATTTTTTGAAGTAAGGGTTTGCCCTTGTACAAAGGCTGCACTAACCAATATAATAATAAATGCCAGGCAAAACTTCATTAAGGTACATTCATAAATTTATGAGTTTGTAAAGATATCCTCCATTTTGGAAAATCTTTCACATAGGTATAAATTGCTTCCATCATTTTATTAGCCTTGCTCCACTCGGGTTGCAAGTACAAACAACATTCGGCAGACACCGCAGCAGCTTGTTGCTCGCCCCAGGCAAAATCGGAAGCATTTACCACTACTATTTTAAGCTCATGTGCCAAGGCAAGGTTTGCTTGTAGCGGCTGTTTAAATTTTTTAGGTGAAAGGCATATCCAATCCCAGGTACCGGTTAGTGGGTTGGTGCCGGCTGTTTCGAGGTGGGTTTTAATGTTTTGCTGCTGTAAGGCCGCAGTAAGTGGTTCCAAATTATATAATGTAGGTTCGCCACCGGTTACTACTACCAGGTTAGCTTTACTTTTAGTTACCAAATCCACCAACTTTACTACTGTATATAACTTACCATGGTCAGCCTCCCACGATTCCTTAACATCGCACCAGGAACACCCCACATTGCACCCGGCCAAACGTATAAAAAAAGCAGGTTTGCCTGTATGATAGCCTTCGCCCTGAATAGAGTAAAAGGCCTCCATTACCTTGTATTGTTCCATTATTCGAAGCCCATTCGTTTTTTATAGGCAAGCATTGTGTTAATAATAAGCGAGGCAATAGTCATTGGCCCCACCCCTCCCGGTACCGGAGTTATGTACGAAGCCTTGGGTTCAACGGTAGCAAAATCTACATCTCCTTTTAGAGCAAAGCCTTTCTTTTTGGTGGCATCGGGTACACGGGTAGTGCCTACATCTACTACCACCGCACCTTTTTTTACCATATCTCCTGTAATTAATCCTGGCTTACCCACCGCAACCACAATTATATCTGCTTGTCGGGTATGCGAAGCCAAATCCTGGGTATGGATATGGCATAAAGTTACGGTGGCATCACCTGGCCCGGCCAATAAAATACTCATAGGCATGCCTACAATATGGCTTTTACCCACCA
>JALWRJ010000558.1 GCA_026994125.1 Cyclobacteriaceae bacterium
AAAAAACCATACGCGCTCTTACCTCGATAAATTTGTGAAAGAAGTAAATTCTTATAACGAAATTTTAGAATGTTACCATATTGCCGGCAATTTTGATTATTTGCTTAAAGCCCAATTAAAAGATATGGAGGCCTTTCAATTGTTCATTTTAAATAAACTTTCGGTAAATGCTAACATTGCCCATGTGCAAAGTTCTTTTGTTTTGAGTAAGGATAAATATGGCACTTCGATACCGGTTTGAGTAATAATGACGGAATTTACATAAATAGCGTTCGTAAGATGACGGAAATTACATTAAAAACGGTAATTGGGAAAAAGAATTTACACTAGAGAGTTGGGGGGATAAACTTGAAATTAGTAAAATCATGATTGAAAAATACCTGGACTTGCTTGCTAAAGTATATGTAATACACAAGGTGCCAGGTTTTAGCCGCAATTTAGATAATGAAATTACCAAAAAGATAAAGAGATATTTTTATGATAATGGAATTAGGAATGCATTAATTGCAAACTTTAATATACCGGTATTGCGCGATGATATGGGTGCTTTGTGGGAGAACAATATTGTTTCTGAGCGACTTAAACACTTGGCTTATATGCGTTCGGATGCGGATCTCTATTTTTGGCGTACTCACCGAAAACAAGAAATTAATTGGGTAGAAGAAGTAAATGGACAACTACATGCCTATGAATTTAAGTTTAACGCAAAAAAAATACCCAAGCCACCCAATGCTTGGGTAAAAGCGTATCCCAAAGCTTCCTTTCAGGTAATAACACCCGAAAACTACCTCAAATTTATTGCTTAGCTGTTAATTCATCCTTGTCTTTTTCATCTTGTACAAACAGCTCAATGATAAGGGCGTAATGCTTGGCCAGCGTACGGATATAATCGAATCTGCCTGCTTGCCCACCATGCCCCGAATGTAGCCGAGTGTCTAGGAGCAGCTCGTTAGTATCAGTTTTGGTAGCGCGCAGTTTGGCTACCATTTTAGCCGGCTCCCAATAGCCTACTTGCTGGTCGCTTAGGCCGGTGGTAAATAGCATAGTGGGGTAGTTTTGTGCCGTTACATTATCGTAGGGCGAATACGATTTTATGTACTTAAATTCTTTTTTAACGTTAGGGTTGCCCCACTCTTCGTACTCACCAACGGTAAGTGGTAATTTATCGTCTAGCATAGTGTTTATTACATCAACAAAAGGTACATCTAAAATAATAAGTTTATACAAATCAGGAGCCATATTGGCCACAGCACCCATGAGTAAACCTCCGGCACTTCCGCCTTCGGCTACAATATTACCTTTTAGTACATACTCGTTATCTATGAGGTATTGTGTGCAGTCTATAAAATCGTAAAACGTATTTTTTTTATTAAACATTTTACCATCTTCATACCATTGGTAGCCTTTATCCGAGCCTCCGCGTACATGTGCATAGGCTATGGTAAAACCACGGTCGAGCAGGGGGTAAATGTTGGCATTAAACCCCACCGTTAAAGGGGCACCATACGAACCATATCCGGTTATAAATACCTTGCGGTGGTCGAGCTCTTTTTTGGCGTTAAATTTTCGATAAATTAAGGTTAGCGGTATTTCTTCTCCATCGCGTGCTTTTACCATTACACGTTCTACTTTTAACCGGTACGTGGCTACCGGAAAAGGTAGTTTTTGTTTTTTAAGCACTGTTTTTTCCTGCGTTTTCATTTGGTAGGAATAGGTAATAAGGGGTGTTTTTGGGGTGCTATATACAATACGTATGGAATCAGTGTAGTAGCTTCGTGGGCGCAAAGCAGCGGCCATATATATATCTTTTTTAAACTTAACGGTATGTGTTTTTTGTGTAGTCCGGTCGGTAATTTCAATGCTTGGTTGAGCGTTTTCGAGGTAAGTAGCTATCATGAAATTCTTTAAAATATCTACCGATTGTAACAAACGGTTTCCTTTATTGGCTATAACAACCTCCCAATTTGCTTTAGCCGGTTGGGTGGTATCTACCCTTACCAGGCTGAAATTTTTAGTTAATTCGTTGGTTCTAATGTAAAATTTATCATCTGCCTGAGTTACATAATATAGTATGTTTTGTTGGCGGGGGTACAGTAGTTTTAGTTTGGGGGATATTTCGTTGGTGTAAAAATAATATACCTCCGAGGTAGTGCTGCTGGCTGTGGTAACCAACATTATGTTTTCTAACTTATTGGTGCTTATTTGTACACTAAATTTTTTATCTTTTTCTTCAAACAATAATCTGTCAGTTTTTTGTGGTGTTCCCAGTTTATGCAGTTTTACCAGGTAGCTGCGGTTGGTTTTCTTTTCCAGTTCAGTGTATATATAGGCCTGGTTGCTAATCCATCTAAAATCAGAAGCAGAAGTTACAGAATCGGCCAGCAGTTGGCCGGTGGTTAAATCTTTAATTTTTAAGGTAGATTTGCTGGTTCCGGTAGTGTTTTCAAAAAAGGCTATCCTCATATCGTTGGGGCTGGGTCGGGGAAACGAAGCAGCATAATAATCGTATTTTTTTGCCAATTGGCGGGTATCAATCAGTATTTCCCTTTGTGTGCTGTCAAGGTTAGTGCGAGTATAAATAGGGTATTCCTCTTCAAAACCATACTCAACATAGTATTTATAATTTCTTATTTGTTCGGGCAAGGAAGTGTATTCTTTTTCTATCCTGGACAACATTTCACGGTAAAGCATTCGTTCGTTTTTTCGAAGTGGAATAAAGTAATTGCGTGTATAATTATTTTCTGCATCAATGTATTCCATTACTTCGGGGTTGTATAAAGGCGCTTTCGTATCTTTTAACCAGGCATAGTTATCGGTGTAGGTTTTGCCGTGCAGGGTATAGGTAGTTGGCTTAATCTTGGCAATAGGTGGTTTTAGGGTGGTGTCTTTTTTATGTTTGGCAGCAAACTGGTATTCCAACGGATGGTTATTCTCCATTTGTTGCCGTACTTCTTCGGCAATGGAAAACTGAGGGTTAGCTTTCGTAAAGTTGTTCCAAAAATCAGGGTGATAACTTAGCGGCAAATCGAATAATTGATTGAACGAATTATTTGCAAACAGGCTGTCTTTAGGAAAAGGTTGGGTGCGGTATAGGCCAACTTCTTGCACAAAAAGCTCTGATACAGCCGAATAGGGGGTGGTCTCATCCTCAATGGTATCTACAAAAATAAATTCATCTTCCATGCGAACATACGCCAGGCTGTACTTGTTATTAAATTTTTTGTAGTTTAAATCTACTTTGTAGTCAAAATGCTTAATGGCCATGGTATCGTAACCGCAAATGTATTTTTTAAGGTGCTGAGGCACATTGAAATGGATGTTGGTAACGGCAAACGTCTCCTGGTCAATATGCAGCTTACCTTCTAAAAAATAACTGCTCGACATCCATAGTCTAAGCGGTTTATTCTTTTTAGTTTTTCGAGCTTCTTTTTTGGCAATATACTCCGGGTCGTATTTCGATTTAAAACTCAGGATGTACTCCCAGGTGTGTGCTTCAGTTTCTTGCTCCGATACCGAGTATATAAATTTACCTTTTTTATTTAGGTTCATAAACTCTTCCAGGTATTTTATCCGGTCGCGCCCTACCAGGTTTAGCGGTCCGCCTTCGATATTGGCATCCATACGTTCTTGGGTCAGGTTATCGCTCGATCGCGAATCGACCACTTTGGCATTTTCGCCTTTAAGGGTGCGGCTATAAAAATGGTAGCGGTGCAACCTGGAACCTCCGTAAAACGAAGAATAGCCCAGGGTGGTCATGTTAAAGTCACCAAAATCGTATTGCTTATATTTATAATCTTCTCCGGTGTAGGGCAACGATTGCAACTCCACCACCGCATCGGCATATTTTATATAAAAGCCATTTTCTTTTAAAAGTTCGCGGTAGTATGCTTTGGCAAACACTGTATCGGTCTGGTAGTTTTTAGGAATGTTTTTAATCACTTTACGCAGCAGTGCTTTTGGGCCAATCATTTTTTCGGGCTCTATAACTACTTCTTCCAGCATTTTGGTGTCGGTGGCAAGTTTAATGTTTACTGGCGATGAAAGGCTGGCTATTTTCTGTTGTTGTGTAACATAGCCCACATACGAAAATATCAAAGTTTCCTGTTGCAATGATTTTGGCACCGTGAGTTTAAATTTACCCTTGGGGTCGGTTACGGTGCCCAGTGCTTTTCCTTTAATTTGTACATAGGCGTAGGGGAGTGGTGTGCCTGATTTAGCATCGGCAATGGTTCCGGTTACTACTAAATTTTGGGCATACCCAAGCCTGGCAACTAATAGCATGCCAATAAGTATTTTTTTCATAAGCTTTATTTATCTTGTTTTTTGCAGTGGGTTACAAGTTGGTAATTAAAACAGATAATGTCAATTAACTTTCGTTAAAACGTAATTTTAGCAGGATGAATTGTAGTTATACATGGTTTAACAACATCCGGTAAAAATATTATTCGAATAAGTGCGTGCTTGGGTACTCTTTGTTATTTTTGCGCTTCTAATTACGTGTAAGCAAATAAAAATGAGCCTTTCAACAAAATATAACCCGGCAGAGGTAGAAGACAAATGGTATCAAGAATGGATGGCCAAAGGCTATTTTAAGTCGAGTCCTAATCCCGATAAGGAACCTTATACTATTGTAATTCCCCCACCCAACGTAACCGGGGTGCTGCACATGGGCCATATGCTCAACAATACCTTGCAGGATGTGCTTATTCGAAAAGCCCGTATGCAAGGTAAGGAGGCGCTGTGGGTGCCCGGTACCGACCACGCTTCCATTGCCACCGAAGCCAAAGTGGTAGCTATGCTTAAGGAACAAGGGATTGATAAGCGAGACTTGAGCCGTGATGAATTTTTAGGGCATGCCATGCAGTGGAAAGAGAAATACGGAGGTATAATTTTAGAACAGCTTAAAAAGTTAGGGGCTTCATGCGATTGGGACAGAACCAAATTTACCATGGATGAAGACCTTTCGAAATCGGTGATTAAGGTGTTTGTTGATTTATACAAGAAAGGCTATATCTACCGGGGTGTTCGTATGGTAAACTGGGATCCTCAAAGCCAAACTGCCCTGGCTGATGATGAAGTAAATCATAAAGAAGTAAATTCTAAACTGTACCATGTACAGTACAAAATTAAAGGAGAGAACGGCTACGTAACCATTGCAACCACTCGCCCTGAAACCATTTTGGGCGATACGGCCGTATGTGTAAACCCTAATGATGAACGCTACCTTCACTTAAAAGGTAAAACTGTGGTTGTTCCTTTGGTAAACCGAGAAGTGCCTGTTATTCAAGATGAATATGTAGCCATGGATTTTGGAACCGGTTGCCTAAAAGTAACTCCTGCCCACGATATTAACGATTACGAATTGGGTAGAAAGCACCAGTTAAAGTCTATTGATATTTTTAATGATGACGGAACAGTAAACCAAAATGGTGAGCTGTTTATAGGTGAAGACCGGTTTGTGGTTCGTAAAAAAATTGCTAAACAGCTAGAGGCTGAAGGCCATTTGGTTAAGGTAGAAGAATACGTAAATAATGTAGGGTTTTCGGAACGCACCGATGCCGTGGTTGAACCCAAGCTTTCTACCCAATGGTTTGTAAAAATGGACGAGCTTACCAAGCCTGCCTACAAAGCAGTTATGGCAGATGATGTACAGTTGGTGCCTCCTAAATTTAAAAATATGTACCGCCATTGGATGGAAAATGTGCGTGATTGGTGCATATCGAGGCAGCTTTGGTGGGGGCATCAAATACCTGCCTGGTACTTGCCCGATGGGCAAATTGTAGTAGCTGAAACCGAGGAAGAAGCTTTGCAAGAAGCTCAAGGTTTACAACCAGGTATTTTGCCAGACCAATTGAGGCGGGATGAAGATGTGCTGGATACCTGGTTCTCCTCCGGTTTGTGGCCTATGTCCGTTTTTAATGGTATTTTGGAACCCGAAAATGAGGATATTAACTATTATTACCCTACCAACGATTTGGTAACTGCACCGGAAATTTTGTTCTTTTGGGTGGCTCGAATGATTATGTTTGGCTACGAATACAAAGGAGAAAAACCTTTTAAAAATGTGTATTTAACCGGAATAGTGCGCGATAAGCTCGGGCGGAAAATGTCAAAATCATTAGGCAACTCGCCCGACCCCATTGCACTTATGGAAAAGTACGGAGCTGATGGAGTGCGTACCGGCATGTTGTTTAGTTCACCGGCTGGTAATGACTTGCCTTTTGATGAGAAACTTTGCGAGCAAGGAAGAAACTTCTCTAACAAAATTTGGAATGCCTTTCGTTTACTGCATGGTTGGAAAATAGATGAAGCATTGCATGGAGAGGAAAATCAAATTTCGATAGATTGGTTCGAGGCCAGGTTTAATACCGCATTGGCCGAAATTGAAGACCACTTTGGTAAATTTAGAATTTCAGATGCCTTAATGACTACCTATAAATTGGTTTGGGGCGATTTTTGCAGTTGGTATTTAGAAATGGTAAAGCCCGAATACGGGCAGCCTATTGACCGGCCAACTTATGAGGCAACTAAAAAGTTTTTTGAAAAAGTATTAAAACTATTGCACCCTTTTATGCCTTTTATTTCGGAAGAAATTTGGCATTTATTGGATGAAAGAAAAGAAAATGAATCCATTATGGTGGCCGAATGGCCTACACCCGGCCATGCCAGTAATGAGTTGCTGGAACAGGCTGAAAACGCTTTTGAAGTGATAGCTCAAGTGCGCAATTTGCGTAATTCAAAAGGTATTTCGCCCAAGGAATCGTTTGATTTACACTATAAAACTACCGGAGAGGTAGCATTTCGAGGTTTTGAAATGATAGTTAGCAAACTAGCTAACATTAAAGCATTGTTGCGGGTAGATGCCAAGCCCGAAAATGCTTTTAGTTTTGTGATTAAAGGGAGTGAGTATTTTATTCCGGTAGCAGGAGGTGTAGATATTGAAAAGGAAAAAGTTGCTTTGCAAAAAGAACTGGATTACTCCAAGGGCTTTATTGTATCAGTAAAGAAAAAACTAAGTAACGAGCGATTTGTAAATAATGCTCCGGAGCAGGTAGTAGCTAATGAACGCAAAAAATTAGCCGATGCCCAAGCTAAAGTAAAGGCTTTGGAAGCGCAACTTGCAGCTATGAGCTAAACTAAACGAATGTACCACCAGCAGAAAAGGGTACGCTTTGTGTTCAACTCAGCTGCAATTGCCAATCCGGTAAATACACAGAGCAAAAAAAGCAGAATGTTGGCAGATTTATTTACCAGTGCTAATCATTATATGTGCCCGATAGGTGCCGGGGAACATTAACCAGGGGCCTCCTGCAACAACGGGTTTGGTAGGCAGCCCTGTAGAAGCCTGTGTGGCGTATGGCACATACACAACATACCTTAGGCTGGCATTTACCACTTGGTTTTTAGCAGCATCGTAATAGGCATTATTGCCCGATAGCACATGCAAGGCAACAGCCGATTTGGGCATTTTTAATTTGCCCGAGGCAGCTTCTTCTGCTCTAATTTTTTCAATATCCGCCCTGCTTTTTCCCTCGGCTCTAAGCTGCCTGCCTCGTGCCATTAATGGTTCTAAATCTTTATGATAGCAAGCTACGCTAAAACCTTTTTGGTTGGGGTTATCGGCCAGGCATATAAGTTCGTTGCTTCCTTGCCGTAAGGTTACCAGTTTGTTATTTGCATCGTATCCAAGTACAGTAGCGTTAGCACGTTGCTCTTCGCCAGCAGCAAGTACAGCCGAGGCAATTTGCTCTTGAGCGGAAAGCGTTTGTGCCAGGCAAGAACTACCCAATACATACATGGAAGCTAACATGAGTAATCGCATAATTTAGAAAATTAAAGTTAGGAATGTCAAGCTCCAAGTTAGCTAAATTATACCGTAGCTACAATTATTTTACAGTAAAGGTTTTAGCACCCATTAAATACCCATCGGTAAAAATCTCCATTTTGTAAACGCCTCGTTCGTAAGGGCTTCCTTTGTCGTACAAAAATAATAGCTGCTGTTGGCTGTTATCAAACAAAATATCCTTGGCAGCGGTGTAAAAAGTTTCTTTACCCTCCAGCATAAACGAACCCGATCCTTTATTTATATCAAAAACTACCTGCCCGTTTTGGTCTATGATGCGAATAATAATTTGTTTGCCTTCTAACGGGGCTACATCATTTTTGGCAATGTTAAAAACCACTTTTAACTTAGTAATTTGCCTGGCCTTAAAACTGTTTTCGCGTTCTTTGCCGTTTTTGGCTACTGCATATACATGAATGCCTTCAGCTTTTAGCCTCGATGCAACAGCTACTTTTTCTTCCAGCTGCTTTTTATTTTCGTTTAACGAAATTATCGATTTGTTTAATTCGTTCTTCTCTTTCTTTAGCCCCGAATTTTCGGCCATAAGTTCTTCGGCAATTTTACTTAAACGAGTAATTTCTTTGTCTTTTTCTTTAAGCAACTCTTCATAACCATTAGTTTTTCGTCTTAACCGACCAATGAGTTGCCGGTTTGCTTTGCGGGTAGTTAGCAATTGTTCCTTTTCGTTTTCAAGTTCTTCTTTAGCTGCTAACAGTTCGGTTATATCTCCCCCCAGCGAATCTATATCATGAATTTTTTGAGCCAGTTCTTTACTTATTTCATCCAATTTTTGTTGCGATACGGCTAGCTCTTCTTTATAATACTCGTTTAACTCTGTTTTTTCTTTTTGGTCTAAAATAACTTTAACAACAAGCAAGGCAAGCAGCAGACCCATAACTATAAAATATATGTTTTTGTGCGATTTGGTTGCCGGTTCCTGTGGAGCGTTTTCTTGAGGGGTGTTTTGCATGGTTTATATACGTTAGGTTAATCGACCAACTTATTTGCAAAATTAGTCTTTCTTTGTAGTAAAACAACTTGTAAAGCTATATTATGGAATTTGATAAAAGGTTTTGGCAATCGAAATACGAGGCCGCACAAACGGGTTGGGATGCAGGTGCCATTACCACGCCTTTACAGGAGTACATCGATCAACTCGAAGATACAACCCTGGAAATACTTATTCCGGGGTGTGGAAATGGATATGAAGCTGAATATTTACATACTAAGGGCTTTATGGTTACGGTTGTGGACTTGGTATCGGCTCCATTGCAAAACTTAAAAAGGCGGTGTCCTGATTTTCCGGCAGATCGGATGATACAGGACAATTTTTTTAGTTTAACAGGTGCCTACGATTTAATTTTAGAACAAACTTTTTTGAGTGCTTTACCTCCGGTTTGGCGCAATAGGTACGCCTCTCAAATGCATAACTTGTTGGCAGAAGGAGGTAAATTGGTAGGAGTTTTATTTGGTGTTGAAATGAATACCCATGTGCCTCCTTTTGGTGGTAGTATAGTGGAATATCAGCATTTGTTTACTAAATATTTTACCATCAATGTGCTTGCACCATGTTATAATTCCATTGCTCCCAGGCAAGGCACCGAAGTGTTTATCCATCTTACTAAAAAACAGCTAAAACATTAGCCTGTAATGAGTTTTTGTAAGGTCGGGTTTAAATAATACAATGCCAATTTTAAACAGGTCAATCGATAGTGTTACTTGTGGATGTGCTTTAATGGCTTGCCATGCCTGGGTCATGCCTTCCGACCAGTAGATGTCGTCTATTACCATGATAGAATCTCCGTGCATTCGCTTTAGAATTTCGTTAAAATAGTTTAACGTAGGTGTAAGCCGGTGGTTGGCATCTATAAAAGCAAGGTCAATTTGTAGTCGAGTATCTAAAAATTGAGGCAGGGTTTGGTCGATATTACCTTGTAGTAGTTCAATGTTGGTAAACCCGTGGTGTTCAAAATTGGTAAGCGCTACCTGGGCTATATCCGGGGCTGCCTCAAACGTAAATATGCGGCTATTTTTTTTGGAGGCCATGTATAAGGTGTTGATTCCAAACGAAGTGCCTAATTCTATCATTGTTTGAGCATTGCTAAAATCAGCCAGGCGAGCTAATAACCTGCTAATGCGAGCCGGAGTAATTCCTCTTTTGGCAATAACCCCTGCCTTAACTTTGGTTTGGCCGCTATGCACGGTGGATGCTGCCCCCAAAGCTGAGGTTTCAACTTCAAATGTTTCGGCTTGCAATTTTTTTCGAGTAGCCTCAAACGACTCAAAATTACTTTTATTATAATCGTTTTGAATATACCCGGTATATAACTGATAAATAAGCGGGGCATGTAATGAGTGCGAATTTACCTCATGGAGCCAGTGGTTTATGTAGGCTTTTAGTGTGTGTACCAACTAGTTTAATTTAAAAGGAACTACCATGTTAAACTCAGGAATTTGAACCTGTATGTCCTGGCCATCCATAAGCCGGTGCATGGTATAATGCCCATGCATTTTACCAATACCCGAACGCAAGTTGCAGCCCGACATGTACGTGTGTTGCTGCCCGGGTTCTAATATGGGTTGGCGGCCAACCACTCCATCGCCTTCAATTATTCGGAGGGGGAAAGCGGCATCGTTGATAAGCCATTTTCTACGCAATAATTGCAAGGTACGGTTGCTGTTGTTTTCGATAACCACCTGGTAAGTAAACACATAATGGTGTTGGCTGGGGCTAGAGTATTGTGGTTGATACGCAACACTTACCGATACTTTTACGCCATTTGTTACTTCTGTTACCATATACCAAAGATAACGGTTTTCGGTTAAAAAAGTTATAGGAGTTGCACTGGCTCTAAA
>JALWRJ010000559.1 GCA_026994125.1 Cyclobacteriaceae bacterium
AATCGGCTGTAAAATCGGCAAAGTCGTAGCTACGCTGTGGTATAAACGATTGCAATAGTTCTAACACATACCCATAGCTTACAGCCGTTACTAGGCTGGCCGCTACCGGATAATTGCCCGGCCAGCGCAAATTACCATACTTATGGGCGGTTAAGCTTAAAAATACCAAGCCTGTAAACATAAGTATATGTACGGTTTTGTCAATGCTTAAAAAATCCCAACTTATTTGGGGTAAGGCATTTCCGGGGAGTAAGGTTAACAAGGCTATTAGCCCTACCCAGCTCCAATATATTTTTTTACTGTGTTTAAAAAAGGGGTGCAGTTGCATAAACGAGTCTGCCTTTACTTGGCCAATAAAGTAAAAAGGCCAACTCATCCGTAAGGTTGAGAAAGCCTTTGGTTTGTTGATGGCAACCCTCGGTTTATTGTCCAATAAGTGCTTTATAGGCATCCGCATCTAACAAATTGCTTGTATCTGCATCAGCACTAAGTTCTGCTTTAATTATCCAGGCACTGTAAGGGTCTTCGTTTATACTTTCGGGGCTGTCTTCAAGGGCTTCGTTAAACTCCATAACAGTGCCGGTAACAGGCATAAATAAATCTGAAACAGTTTTTACAGCTTCTACAGTGCCAAATACATCGCCCTCGGCTACTTCATCATCAACCGTATCAACTTCTACAAATACTATATCGCCCAGTTCTTTAGCGGCAAAAGCAGTAATGCCAATGGTGGTTTTATTACCTTCTATTTTAACCCATTCGTGGTCTTTTGTGTACTTTAGTTCTGCTGGAATATTCATATTTTTATTTCTTTAATAACTGAATACCAAAGGTACATTTTTTTAAAAAGGAAAAGTAATGATTTTTAGATTATTGAGCGAGGCTAAACCTGACTTGCACCCCAAACGAGCTTGTACTACGCTTAAAGCCGCTCGAAATGCGGGGTTCATTTACATTACGTTCATAATAAAATTGCAAGGTTAGCCTGTTATTTAGCGAGTATCCTACATTGGGTCGTAGTTGCAAGTTTACATTACCGGCTGTAATTTCGTTCGAAGGGGTTTCTTCGTTGGTAAGGCCATCGTTGTATTGGCGTAAAATTGTTTTGGTATCTTTAATACTAAAATCGAGTCTAAAATCTAAATCATTTTTAAGGGTGGTTGTGCGGCCTTGAATTTTAAAAGGTAGTTTAACATTTGCCTTGGTAAACCCAAACGAAATTACAAAATCTTTCCCTTGAATCTCGGTAATTTGTGTGTTGGCCATGTTGAGCGATAAACTTCGTTCGGTTTTATATTCAACAGAGGCATTTAACCTGGTGCGGGTTCGTATGGCCACCTTAATCAAAGGGGCAAACCGTTCGGTAATAAGTACTTGGTTAAAAACATACACAGGTACTAATATACCTTCGGTATTTACAACGGTAGCCGCTTCCTGGTTTTCGATATCGTTGTTTAGGGTAAGGCGGTTGGCATCGTTATAATACAACGAGTTGGTATAGTTTAGTACACTAAACGATGAAACATAGGCATGCGAAAGAGTGATAGACGAAAACTTTTTACGCAGCTGAGGTATTTTGCCCAGTCCGCTGTAATCGAGCCTCCAGTTGGGTAATGGTAGGCTGGGGAAAGATGTTAATTTTGCTGTGGCTGCATTTTGGCCTCCATACGCTGCTAAAAAGGCAGGTACCAGCACGTCCTGGTGGTTGGCGGTGTACAGGGTGTCGTTGCTGGCCTGGTTTAGGCGGTCACGAATAATTTCACGGTTTTTAATAAATTGTTCAAATACTACTGATTCGGTAGAGCCGCCCCGGTCTAAAAAGGCGGTTTTAATAGCTACAAAAGTAATGCTGTAACTACCTGTTCGCGAGGGCGCATACGAGGTGTAGTCCTGCCCCAGCGAATCGAGCCTGAATATCTCCTGGTACCGGGAAGTTTTATTCTTTTTAATATCCACCTGCACTTTAAAATCTTTAAAAGGTTCGATGGTGGTTTTAATGTTTAAATCGATGGTTTGGAATTGTTTAAAGGGGTCGTTCAGCAGCGAATTTCGAACCAGCCAATTGTTTTCTGCCGCGCGTGTTCGTATGTTGGGGTTTTGACTACCTAAAATGAAGTCCCAGCCGGGGGCGTTCCAGGCGGTATCCATACCAAATAAATAGGGGCTCATCCTAAAACCCGACAAGGTGGTGCCTTCTTTAATACTGTAGGTGGCATTTATAGAGCGTACTAGCATAAGGGCACGCATAAACACTTTTAAGGCTTTGGATTCGGATTTTTTTACAGTATCGGCCGGGGTAGTTCGGCTACGGCTAGAGCGCCTTCGTTTAGGTGAATTTATTTTTTTTAGGTAGGGTACTTTATTATAAAGTTTTACTAAATCGAATTTTCCGGTACTGCTTATAGTACGTGCGTTTTCAATATGGTTGCCCAGGGTATCAATTTGGTTAAGAGCGGCACTCATCCATTTATAATTGGCTGAATAGCGCACATCAGCATTTATCCAATTGGTTACGGGGAGTTTATCGAGTGGCAGCTTAAAGTTGGCGCCTATTTTTTGGTCAAAGTTTTTCATTCGTCCAAAGTTGCGCAGGTTCAATTTAATTACCTCTTTACTGGCATCGGTTACTTCTCCGGCAGGTTCATCTACTAATGAGCGCACCAAGGCCGAGTAATCGAACGAAAGTGCTTTGGTTAAATTCCATTT
>JALWRJ010000560.1 GCA_026994125.1 Cyclobacteriaceae bacterium
GTGTTGGCTTTTGGCACCATAGATAGCTGGCTTATATGGAACCTAACCCGGGGCAAAAGCCATATAACAGATGTTAGCAATGCCAGCCGCACGCTGGCCTTTAACATACACGACATGCAGTGGGATGCTCAGCTATTAGAACTATTAAAGATACCTGCCTCTATCCTGCCAAAGGTAACACCCTCCAGCGGCCGGTTAGCTGTAACCGATCCCCAGGTATTGGGGGCGCCCATTCCTATTGCCGGAATAGCAGGCGACCAGCAAGCAGCCTTATTTGGGCAAATGTGCCTGGATCCGGGCATGGCCAAATGCACCTACGGAACCGGTTGCTTTTTAATGATGAATATAGGCAACAGACCGGTGCCTTCACAACATAAACTACTTACCACCGTAGCTTGGCAAATAGGCAACGAACCCACCTATGCCCTGGAGGGCAGCGTTTTTATGGGCGGAGCTACGGTACAATGGCTACGCGATGGCTTAGGATTTTTTGATAACGCAGCAGAAAGCGAAGCCCTGGCGACCAGTGTAACCTCCACCAACGGAGTAGTGCTAGTACCGGCTCTTACCGGCCTGGGAGCTCCGCATTGGAACCCCGAAGCACGAGGTACCATTGTGGGAATT
The DNA here is from genome assembly GCA_026994125.1 of Cyclobacteriaceae bacterium. Taxonomy (GTDB): domain Bacteria; phylum Bacteroidota; class Bacteroidia; order Cytophagales; family Cyclobacteriaceae; genus JAKISE01. The sequence continues at coordinate 625 of JALWRJ010000560.1, forward strand.
ACACGGGGCACCACCAAAGCCCACATTACCCGGGCCGCCTTAGAAAGTATATGCCACCAGGTAAATGATGTGCTTAGTACCATGCACAAGGATAAAGGCACTCCTCTACAGGAGCTTAGAGTAGATGGAGGAGCCACCGCCAATAATTTTATGCTGCAATTTCAAGCCGACATTGCCCATCTAAAAGTGTTAAGGCCTGAAAACCAAGAAACAACAGCCTTGGGGGCTGCCTACCTGGCCGGACTGGGTGTTGGCCTATGGAACCAAAACGAACTTAAACAAAAATGGAAAATAAATAAAATATTTAATCCGGCTATGCAGCCAAACATTGCACGGACACACAAAAACCGATGGCTAAAAGCCGTTGAACGAGCCAAAAATTGGGCCACCGAAGAAAACGAACAAAAACTATGAAAAGAGAAGCAGGAATTAAACAACTTGAAAACCCGGCACAAGATTGGGATATTATTGTTATAGGTGGAGGAGCTTCCGGGCTGGGAGCCGCACTGGATGCAGCCGCCCGGGGATATAAAACCCTACTACTCGAAAAATATGACTTTGCCAAGGGCACTTCATCGCGCAGTACCAAATTAGTGCACGGAGGGGTACGATACCTGGCCCAGGGCGATGTTTCGCTGGTAATGGAAGCACTAAAAGAAAGAGGCTTACTAATGCAAAATGCCCCTCATTTAGTTAAAAATACAAAGTTTATTATACCTACCTACCGTTGGTGGTCTAAACCTTTTTATACCGTTGGGCTTAAAGTGTACGATGCCATGGCAGGCAAATTAGGCTTAGGCCCTTCTATTAATATTTCTAAAGAAGAAACCCTAAAAGCTATACCCAATATACAAGATGACGAATTGGAAGGAGGAGTAATTTACCATGATGGACAATTTGATGACTCGCGCCTGGCCGTTAACCTGGCACAAACCTTGGTAGAAAATGGAGGAACTGCCCTCAACTACTGTGCTGTAACCGGACTAATTAAAAACAAATCCGGCAACATTACAGGCGTTAATTGCCTGGATAGCGAAACAGGAAAAACCTACCAGGCTAAGGCAAAGGTTGTGGTAAATGCCACCGGAGTATTTACCGATGAAATTTTAGCCATGGACGAACCCGGAAAACGCAAAACCATAGCCCCCAGCCAGGGAGTGCATATTGTACTCGATCCTGAGTTTTTACAAAGCAAATCGGCTATTATGATACCCCGAACCAACGATGGCCGGGTTTTATTTGCCGTACCCTGGCATGGCAAGGTAGTAGTTGGCACTACCGACCATGCCGTTGAAAACCCGGCCATCGAGCCCAGGGCTTTGCAAGAAGAAATAGATTTTATTTTGGAAACTGCTGCTCAATATTTAGAAAAATCGCCTACCCGTAAAGATGTGAAAAGCATTTTTGCCGGCTTGCGACCCCTGGCAGCCCCTGCCGAAGAGGGCGAGCAGACCAAGGAAATTTCGCGCAGCCATAAAATTCTGGTTTCGCTCTCAGGCTTAGTAAGCATAATAGGAGGCAAATGGACAACCTACCGGGCTATGGCCGAAGATGTAATCGATAAAGCTGCCGTACTCGGAGGGCTTGATGAAAAAGAATGTGTAACCAAGCACATGCCCATTCATGGATATGTAAAAAATATTAACCATAGCAGCCATTTATATGTGTACGGTGCCGATTTACCAGAGTTTAAGCAACTCATTGCAAAAGATAAAAAACTTGGTGAACCGCTCCACCCCAACCTACCTTATCTTAAAGCCGAGGTGGTATGGGCGGTACGTAAAGAAATGGCACGTACGGTAGATGACGTACTCAGCAGGCGTACACGTGCACTTTTTCTAGATGCCCAAGCAGCCATAGAAATGGCTCCCGTAGTAGCCGAACTTATGGCTAAAGAAATGCAACAGAAATATAGTTGGGCACAGGCGCAAACCAAAGAATTTATAGAAAATGCTAAAGGGTATTTACTAACATGATCAACTCGAGTAAACTATTTTTTAAACTACTGATTATCTTTCAGTTACACTTATTTATAATCGCAAAAAGTCAAACAATGGACACACTTAACAT
>JALWRJ010000561.1 GCA_026994125.1 Cyclobacteriaceae bacterium
CAGTTAGTTAGCCCAGCAAGCAACGGGGCCATTTTAAATTTAACATCTCCCTTTAGGAGCCATCCTTTTTGAATGGAGTGCAAAGATAGAAATAATTACACTAAAAAATGAATATTATGTAATGTTTGCAACAGAAAGGCAGAAGCCAATAAAAATGTAGCCGAGCGTAACTAAAGATGAATGCGCTAGGCTTGCTTCTTATTATTATAATTTTGGATTGGTGTGGTGGCGGGTTTTATCGCGCTCGGTTTTCTTTTCCATGTTTATTTGAAAGGCTTGGGTTAAATCAACGCCTGTTTGGTTGGCCAAACAAATAAGCACCCAAAGTATATCCGCCATTTCATCGGCCAGGTTATGTGTATCTGTACTTTTAAAGGATTGTTCACCATAAGTGCGCGCAATTACCCGTGCTAACTCTCCTACCTCTTCGGTTAAGATAGCCATATTGGTAAGTTCGTTAAAATACCGAACTCCATATTGCTTTATCCAGTCATCTACTTGTTTTTGAGCTTCTTGTAAAGTCATACTTTATTTTTAGAATCTATAATTATAGTTACAGGGCCATCATTAGTTAGCTCTATTTGCATATCGGCACCAAAAGTTCCGGTTTCAACGGTGCCATCCAGCTCATTTTTTAATTGGTTTACAAATGCTTCGTATAAAGGCACAGCTATTTGGGGCTTTGCTGCTTTGATGTACGAAGGCCTATTGCCTTTTTTAGTGCTTGCATGCAAGGTAAATTGACTCACAACCAGCAGGTCTCCAAGAATTTGGTTAATATTCAAATTCATTATGCCCTCTGTATCGTCAAAAATACGAAGGTTACAAATTTTAGCGGTTATCCAATCAATATCGGCTTGGCTATCCTCCGGTTCAAAACCTACCAATACCAAAATGCCTTTGCCAATGGCTGCCTTTACTACATTATTGATGTGTACACTTGCGTTGGTAACTCGTTGTAAAACTACTTTCATAAAAATAATTATTGCATATTTCCCGATAAATGAATGAATTTCCCCTCTTGCAAATCAAGTGCCATCCGCAGCATATAAGCAGCTACTTTTTCGGCTTTAATTGCTCTAACATGTTGTAAGGGGCCACGCATGGCAAAATCGAATAAAGTAAAAAGTGTTTGCGAGAATTTTTCTATGTTTCTTTTTTCTACTCTAGTGCCTAATAATAATGATGGCCTGTATATATGTATGGCAGCGATATTGGCTTTTAAAACCTGCTTTTCCATAGAGCCCTTAACGCGATTATAAAAGATGTGCGAATTACTATTGGCGCCCATAGATGAGATGACATGAAAAGAAAAAGCACCAGTAGCGGCAGCAAAGTTGGCCAAATTTAGAGGATACTGTTCATCAATTTTTCTAAATGCTGCTTTGGAGCCTGCTTTTTTTATAGTGGTACCCAAGCAACAAAAAACCACGTTGGGTTGGTAACTTAACTCCTTCAGGTTATCAAAAGAAACAAGTTGCTGCTCAAGTTTGGGGTGTTGTATGTTAATTGTTTTACGACCAATAGAAAGCACATGAGCAATTTGCGTATTTTGAAGCAAGTTGCTAAGCAAATATTGGCCGGTTAACCCGGATGCTCCGGCTAGTAGTACATTCATTTATTTTTGCTGCTGCTCCCAGGTTTCAAATTGCTCAATATCTTGTTGAAAAGCATTGGAGATGAGCATAATAACTGTAAAGTCGTCTAAAAACCCGGTAAACGGGATAAAATCGGGTACCAGGTCTAAGGGCATTAAAAAATACAATACCCCACCCACAATGGCCACCATTGATTTCCAGGGAATTTCCTTATACAGCCCGCGGGCATACGCTTTTATCATGCGTAGAAACAAACGCAGGTTGGTGCCTAGTTTTTTGAGCTTAGAGTTTTCGATGTTAAGCTCACTTAATCGGTTTTTTGAAGCGGCCAGCACTTCCTCCAGTTTTTCTTTGTTTGATAAAATATGCGAAGCTTTTGATTTGGCCTGCTCAAAATATTTATTTTTTTCTACTTTTAACTGTGCCATAGCTGTTCAAATATAGCCAATCCAAGTTAGAGCTGGTAATATTTTGCCATTTCATCTTTTAGGGCATCTAAGGCTAGGTCGATTAAATTTTTGTCGGTGCCCATGCTCTTTTCGAGTAATTTTTTAGAAAACTCCACCGATTTTGCTTCCGGGTCTATTTCCTGATAGGTGGCATTTATTTTAGTAACAAAGTCTTCTTTGGCATTCACTATTTTGTTCCAGGTATCCTTATCAATGTAAACCTGCTGAGCTACATTGTGGTTAAACTCTTTCCTTATTTCTTCTAAAAGCGTGTAGTGCAGCACCTGGGCATTCATGCCGGTTTGGTCGATACGCACCAATAAATTACCCGGGGCAATGCGCTCTAAAAACAAAGCCATTCGCTCAAATGCCTGCATCCGTACGGGCAGGGTAATTTCTAAAGACTTCTGCTTAATATCTAATTCTTTAGCCACTAATTGCTTGGTTAATATAGCCTTAACAGCCAAATACATGGCATACAGCACCAAAGCAGCCGGTATGGTAATTTTGATTAGGTCGAGCAACAGGTTCATACTTACAATTTTAATTTTCTACAAATATGAACTAATAATTAGCATTTGGCAACCTTATATTGATTGATGCAAGTTTAATACCCTGATTAGGGAAAAGAATTTTAGC
>JALWRJ010000562.1 GCA_026994125.1 Cyclobacteriaceae bacterium
TTGGGGCAGATAATAACCTTTTTCATTGGCCTGTATAAGTTGGAGCAAAGTTTCTAAACCGCGAATGGCACCAATATCGGTGTTGGCCGACAAGGCAATATGTTGGCTGTTAATTTCCAGTTGGTACGATTCGTCCATGCCTAAAGCTACCTTGCCCGGCCCCAACACATTAATTTGCAGCACCGGGTTAGCTAACTGTTGGTTAGCTTGCACCAACCCTTGGCGTAAAAATAACCCCGTACGGTTTTTTAACCTGACTAAAAACCGGGTAGCTGCTCCATATATTCGCTTGTTGGGTTGCCCGGTTATGCCTACGCTAAAATTAGCAGTGAGGGGTAAATTTCCTTTATGCAGCTGTACCTGTGCCGGCATGGGCATTACCTGCAAGTTGGTAGTTGCCAATGGCTGTGCGTGGCAATAATAAGTTGCCAATAACAACCAACAAAATGCGTATATACGCTTCATCTCTACTTATTTGATTAAAAATAATATCGTTTAAAAGCTTCCATGGCTTCGTATTCGGCTAAACCCAATTGGTCGTACCATTGGGCTGTTTCATGGTTTCTATCTTCGGAACGTTGCCAAAATTCGCGTACATCATTGCCAGGAAATACAGCACTATCTTTTTGTGATTGGTGCTTAAAAATGGCCTTACGTTTTTTTAGCAGTTCGTCCGGGCTTAGCGGAACGGCCATGTCGATATCTTCGATACCCCACTCCTGCCAGGCTCCTCTATACAGCCAAACATAACAATCTTTCATCCAATCTTCTTCTTTAAGTTGTTCGATGGCCATAAATATAGCATCTAAACACACACGATGGGTACCATGCGGGTCAGATAAATCGCCCGCAGCATAAATTTGATGAGGCTTAATAGCCTGCAACATTTCTTTGAGTACATCTACGTCCTGTTGTGTAAAAGGTGATTTTTTAACCAATCCGGTTTCATAAAAAGGCATTTCTAAAAAATGCGCTCTATTATCAGGTAAACCAATAAAACGGCAAGCAGCTTTTGCTTCGCCCCTTCTAATTAACCCTTTAATAGCTCGTACGGTTTCAGAATCGCGGGTTCCGGGCTTTTTATTAGCCAGTTCTTCTTTAATTTGCTGGTACAAATCGACTTGGCCATTGGCATTTACCTGTAAAAAGTTATTCAAATCCTGGTTAAAATCGACAAAGCGAACCACATCATCATCAAACACCGCAATATTACCCGAGGTTTGGTAGCCCACATGTACCTCGTGGCCTTGCTCGTGCAAACGGATAAAAGTACCGCCCATGGAAATTACATCGTCATCGGGGTGCGGGCTAAAAATAACTACTCTTTTTTTAGCCGGTTCGGCACGTTCGGGTCGGTGCGTATCATCAGCATTAGGTTTACCTCCCGGCCAACCGGTAATGGTATGCTGTAGTTCGTTAAACATTTTAATATTAATCTCATAGGCCGATCCATAATCTGAAATTAAGTCGCTCATTCCGTTATCGTTATAATCCCGGTCGGTGAGCTTTAAAATGGGTTTATTTATGTGTTGGCACAGCCACACAACCGCACGTCTGATTTGGTAATCGGACCAGGCACAAGACGATACCAGCCAAGGGGTATTAATACGTGTTAGTTTAGCACTGGCAGCCTCATCTAACACAAAGGTTACGTTTGGGTGGTTCTGTAAAAAGGTAGCCGGTACATGATCATTTTGAGGGCCTTCAATAGTTTTAGCTATAATTCCGGCTTTACCTTCGCCCCAGGCCATCAAAATAATGCGCTTGGCTTTCATAATGGTGCCCACTCCCATGGTAATGGCTTTGCGAGGCACGTTGGCTTGGTCAAAAAAATCGGAAGCGGCATCTACCCGAGTCAGGTGGTCGAGGGTAACCATACGCGTTTGTGAGTTCGGGTGCGAACCAGGCTCATTAAAACCAATATGCCCGGTTCGCCCAATGCCCAAAATTTGTAAATCGAGACCACCCAAAGCGTCAATTTTCGCTTCATAAGCACGGCAAAAATCAAACACTTTATCTTTGGGCAAGGTGCCATCGGGGATATGCACATTGTTTTTATCGATATCCACATGGTCGAACAGGTACTCGTTCATAAACCTTACATAACTTTGTAAGGCATCGGGTTGCATGGGGTAATATTCATCCAGATTAAACGTATGCACATTTTTAAAACTAAGGCCTTCTTCCTTATGTAAGCGTACCAATTCGTTATACACATTGGTAGGGGATGAACCAGTGGCCAGACCAAGTACACAAGGCTGGTTTCGTTCGGCCTTTTGGCGTATTAAATCGGCAATTTCGTGGGCAATGGTAAGCGACCCATCCATAGCCTTTGGAAAAATAACGGTATGTATTTTTTCGAAGCGTTGTTCTTCGTGTAATCCGGGAGGTTGGTGTTGAATAGAAATGTTTAGCATCTGTATGGCATTTTTATAGATGGACGACTAGCTATAAAAAGAGCTATCACGTTCGATAGCCCTTTTAGTAATCAACCAAGTAAAATATTTATGATAAACTTTAAGTTTTAAAACTAACTGAATTAAAACATGCATGAAAATTATTTAGCTTAACAGCTCATTTTCATCGATTAATGTATTTTTAAAGTGTGTAAAGGTGCTTGATAACACTACTATCTACTTTTTCATGCCAAAATTAATATTTACAAAATTGGATTGCAAGTTTTTCTTGCTACAAATGCAATTTTATCTTGCATTTATTTTTTATAATATAGAAAATAGCACAAATTAGGAGAATTATATGCATTTTTGCATCAGATATTGCGGCATGTTTGCATATTTGCAATGTTCTAAAGCATGCACTTTGCATATTAAATAAAAAAACAGTATAAACCAGGCCGGGCAGTCTATAATGACAAAAACAGAACGTCAAAATATTATTTTACACGAGGCAAGTATTCATAACCGGGTGTTGCTGAACGACCTGGCCGTACTGTTGGGTGTTTCGGTGGATACAATACGTAGAGATATCATAGAACTGGATAAGCGCAAAGAAATTGTTAGAATACACGGTGGGGCTCAAGCCAAAGGATTTCAACCGTATTCGCTACAACCGGAAGGTATTTATTCGAACGAGCAAAAAATGATTATTGCCCAAAAGGCGCTGGAATACATTGCCCCTAATAGTGTATCGTTAATAAGTGGGGGCACCACTAATTTAGCTTTGGCCAGAATAATACCACATAGCTTAAAGGCTACTTTTTTTACCCCCAGCCTACCCATGGCCATGCAATTATTAGAGCGCAAAGGGCTGGAGGTAATATTAATTGGCGGTAAGCTATCGCGCGATGCACAAATAGCTTTGGGAGGCAATGCCTTAAACACCCTGGCCGGCATACGGTTTGATACTTGTTTCTTAGGAACAAGCTATTTAGATGTAAAATATGGCCTTACCGAACTGGACTGGGAAGTAGTGCAATTAAAAAAAGCCATGATTAGTGCTTCTGCACAAGTTATTTCGCTGGCCATTGCTGAAAAGCTTGGAAGCAGCCAGCGCTATAAAATTTGCGATATCGAGAGTATCGATGTACTGATTACAGAATTGCCTCCCACCCATAAAGAATTAGTAACATACCGCACCTTAGGTGTACAAGTTGTATAATGGATAAAAAGAAAAACACAGAAAAATTAATTACAGAATCGTCCTCCGATTACCAAGGATTGGAAAAAATGGAGGTAATGGATTTACTACGTAATATTAATAACGAGGATGCCAAAGTGCACAAAGCCATTAGGGAAGTGCTGCCTCAAATAGAAAAATTAATTACCCTGCTGGTTGAAAGATTTAAAATGGGTGGCCGTTTGTTCTATATTGGTGCAGGCACTAGTGGCCGGCTTGGGGTGTTAGATGCCTCAGAAATACCACCTACATTTGGTGTGCCACCCGGGCATATTATTGGCCTTATTGCCGGAGGCGATGGAGCACTACGCACAGCCGTTGAATTTGCCGAGGATGACATTAGCCAAGCCTGGAAAGACCTGGAAAAGTTTACCCCCACCCCTAACGATACACTGGTAGGCATTGCCGCCTCGGGCACTACCCGCTATGTACTTGGAGGTATAACCGATGCCAAAGCCCACGGCTTGCTTACAGCGGGCATTACCAACAACCCGGGTTCGCCATTGGCACAACTTGCCGATGTTGCTATTGAAATAAATGTGGGACCGGAGTTTGTTACCGGCAGCACCCGTATGAAAAGCGGCACAAGTCAGAAAATGGTATTGAATATGATTTCCACCTCGCTGATGATAAAACTTGGCCGTGTAAAAGGCAATAAAATGGTAGATATGCAGCTTACCAATACTAAACTGGTAAACCGAGGCACCCGCATGATTATGGACGAACTGGATGTACCTAAAGAAGAAGCAGAGTTACTATTAAAAAAACATGGCTCTGTGCGCAAAGCCATTCAACGCAATTAAGCATTTGCTGCCGTTTTTAACCTAAGCGCAAAACACAAAAAAAGGGCCTTGCGACCCTTTATAAAAAATACAAACCAAATTATTATTTTGCCCACCAAAGTTTGGTAGCCTGGTTGTCCGGGCCTTGACGCCCAATGGCTTCATTTAAGTTATCGCCATTTAAGTTATAAGCTGCGTTACCATACCTCATGCGTTGTGGGTATGCACCGCTTATGGTTCCCAAACCGTAAATATCGGGGTCGGAAACACCAGCTGCCAGGCTGGCTGGGTACCCTGTATCTCGCACTACAGACCAAGCTTCAAAGCCATCGGTATAGGCAGCTAACCAACGCTGGATAGCTATTTTCTCCAGTTTTTGATCCATCGTACCCGAAGATATATCTGCTAAAGGCGAAGTAGCTATGTAATTGGTTCCATCTACTCCCCACAGTTTCATAGCTTCGGCTATACCGTTCTGAAACATAGTTTGGGCATCTTCGCCCGATAATCCTCGCACTGCTGCTTCGGCTCGAAGAAAATACGTTTCAGCTGCGGTTAACACAATTTCAGGAAATTGAGGCCCTGCATTTTTGGGTTCAATAACTAAATCGCCCGGATAAGAGAAGAATTCCTGACGAGCCAACGCTTTAATATCAGATCCTAAACGAACAGGCTGACCGGCATAATAACCGCCAGTAACATTAAGCACAACCGCTGCAGGGTCAGAGTCATCGTACGTATAGGTGGCTCCGGCTGCATTAAGTTCATCCAATATCACTTGCATGCGTTTATCAAAACCTGCCACATCGGTGCCTTTATCAAATTCAAATTCACCACCTACGGCAGGTTTGGCATACACCTCTAATCGAGGGTCGTTATAATCTCTTAAATAAGCAATAACATTTTGGCTTACAGTCCATTTAGAGCCAAACCCACCAAAGTTATGCCATATATCGCCATACGAAGCACTTCCCCACTGGCTAATTTCTAAATCCTTTTGAATAAGCGCATTTTCATCCGCTTCTAACAGGGGTCCTTGCAAAGCAGAAGTTATAGTAGCGTCCGAAAAATCTTCGCCTGCCGCTCCTTTGGCACGCAATGCAATACGTAATTTTAACGAATTGGCTAACTTTTTCCACATTTGCAAATTACCGTTAAAAAACAAATCGTTAGTGCCAAGATCATCTACACCGGTACCGGTACTGGTTTCGTTACCAATGGTAGCAATGGCTGCATCTAAATCACTAATAATGGCTTTATAAATATCCTTTTGGGTGTTAAACTTAGGCAAACCTTCGTTTCCTTCGTTTAAAGCCGCATGCGGAACTTCACCAAAAGTATCGGTATATAATTGGTAATATAAACCGCGCATAATTAACCCAACAGCATACATTTTGTCGTTTTCAAGGCTTGCTCCCTGGTCGGTTAATACCAAATAGGTATTTAACGATGTAAAATAACCTTCCAGCCAATCCCAGGTGGCATCGGTGTAGCCTCCATTATAGCTATAACCCAATTCGTCACTCCACCACGAACCGGCACTACCAAAGGTAAAATGACCTGAATACCTATCGGAATGGATGAGCTGCGCTCTCCAATAAGCAAATCGGCTGGGCCCATACAGTTCTGTTTGCGTTTTGGTTAAAAAGAACTTGGCACTTGCTTCATCCGCAGTAATTTGAAGCGGATTTTTATTGATTTCATCGAACCTTTGGGTACAACCGAATGCAACCAATGTTAGGATGAAAACTATTGATAATTTATATACTTTCATGATTTTCATGTTTAAAATTTAACATTTACGTTGAACCCAATTGTTCGGGTAGTAGGCATATTGTAAAATAGCACACCTTGCGAAGTGTTTCCGGTACTATAGCTCGATTCCGGATCAAAATTGCCGGCAGCATTATACAAGAAGAATAAATTACGGCCAATTACACCAATAGAAGCCGATTTAATAAACGAGTTTCCAAGCAATGAAGATGGGAAATTATAGGTTAAGGACATTTCGCGCAATCGAACATTTGTTTGGCTTACAATATTAGTTGAGGCCGAATTGGTAAGGGCGCCATAATATTGCTGTGCGGTTATGTTAGCAGTATTATCTACATAGTTAGGGTTTTCAGGCGTACCGGTATTAACAACTCCATCTACCACAATACCCCCTTCGCGGTATTCCAATGTTTCTTTAGCCACACCGGTAGAAATTAATCGGGCATCAGTACCAGAATAAAGCTCACCACCAAACCGGCCATCAATTAATACTCTTAGGCTAAAATCTTTATAGGTAAAGTTATTGGTTAAAAAAAAAAAAAAATCGGGCTGGTAATTACCAAGCAGCACTTTTTCGGCCGTAGCCAGTGGCCTTCCGGTACCATCTACTATTTGCCTTCCATCATCGGTTTTCATAAAATCAGGCCCCCAAATTTCGCCATATCCACCCCCTACAGTTGCCTGTACAATTACTTGTGGGTTAGCATTGGTTTGGGTAAAGATGTAGTTATCTACTCCTTCGATAAGCGAGACCAATTTATTGGTGTTTTTTGAATAGTTAAGCGATACATCCCAGCCAAAATTAGCCGTTTGTACCGGTGTGCCACCAATTAAAAATTCAAATCCTTTATTAGATATCTCGCCTACATTGGTGTGAAATTTAGGATAACTTACATCGCCAGTAATATCTCCACCCACCGGCAAGTTAATGGTTTGAATTAAATCATTTGACTTAATGCTATACACTGAGAAGTCGAAATACAACCTATTTTGATACATTTTAGATTCTAACCCAAATTCGATAGACGTAGAGCGTTCTGGTTTTAAATTAGGGTCAAAGTAGGTATCGGGTAAATCCAAAATGGTAAGTCCGTTATAGCTTAAATCAGCAGGCAATAAATTATATCCATTTTGCAGAGAGTAAGGTTTAGTATCGTTACCTACCTGAGCCCAGCCTCCACGCAATTTCAAATAATCAAAGAAATTTTGATTTGCATCTACCAATTCGCCTAACATAAAGGATAAGCTGGCGGATGGGTAGAAATACGAACGGTTGGCGGCCGGTAAAGTAGAAGACCAATCGTTACGGGCAGAAACATCCAAATAAAGTAAATCGTTGTACGATAAAGTAGCCGATGCATAAACCGAGTTAACAATGCTCTCTACTAAAGGCACGTAGTTAGGCGATGTTGTAGAGGCACTGGAAGTAGTAGGACGTGTAGGAATTTTAAAATTTTCGCCTCGCACACTTTGTGCCGTATAGGTAGAATACCTGTGATTGGCTCCGGCATTTAATGTTAAATGCATCATTTCACCCAGGTTATTATCAAACATAAGCAAGAAATCCATATTGGTTTCGCCCACTTTGTTGTTAGAGTAATTAAACCTTCCGGTAGGATAATACCAATGGCCGGGTTGTTCAACGGTTTCAATAGTTTGAGTTACCTGGTCGCTCCCAATTCGTGCAAATACTGAAAGATAATCAGTTAACTGGTAGTTTAATTTTGCAAACCCGGTAAAACGGTTCCGGGTGTCCTGGTTAATATCGTTGTACAACACCCAAAAAGGGTTCCCCCGGTTTCCTCCATACGAGTTAAAACTACCATCATCGTTTTTATATACTCTATAATCGTCCATAATTAAGTTACGAGGTACAGTATAAACCAGGCTCATAATGCCTTCGGTACCTTGTAACGCTCTGTTTTTTGCTTTTTGTGTAAAATAGGTTCCTTTTACATCTAATGAGAATTTATCCGTTAAATTCACTGTAGAGCGCAGGTTAAAATTATGTTTTTGAACATCCGAATTTTCTAAAATTGAGTTTGATAGGTTATTGGTATATGAAAAACGAACGGTTGCTTTATCATTACCTCCTTGCACGGCCAGCGTGTTAATAAAGTTTGTTCCGGTTCTAAAAAACTCTTTTACATTATTAGGCTGGGCCAAATAAGGTTTGGTAGTTCCATCGGGGTTATCCCAATAAATTTGTTGGCTACCATCCAGTTTAGCTCCCCAGGAAGTTCCGCTAAAATTGGTAGGATCGGTATCTACTGCCCCCAAGGTGCCCTGACCATATTCGTTTTGGTATTCGGGCAATAATAAAGGGTTCGAGAAAGTAGTGGTAGATGAAAACGACACACCTAAACCTTTACGTTTGGTTCCTTTTTTAGTGGTAATCATTATTACCCCATTGGCAGCACGTGAGCCATATAGGGCTGCAGCATTGGGTCCTTTAAGTACCGATACCGACTCAATATCATCGGGGTTAATATCGGAAATACCAGTACCGTAATCGGCACGTGCATATTCGGCTGTGCCATCATCGGCAGCCGATCCAAAACCTGAGTTATCTACCGGTACCCCATCAACCACATACAAGGGCTGATTATTGCCTGTAAGCGAGCTGTTACCTCTTATAATAACACGTACCCCACCGGCAGGGCCAGAAGTAGATTGGGTAATTTGCACACCAGCCACGCGTCCATTAAGTGAGTTTACAAAATTTTGGTCTTTTACGGTCGAAATATCTTCGGCTCCTACGGTTGAAACCGTATAGCCCAACGATTTTTTTTCACGCGAAACGCCCAAAGCCGTTACAACCACTTCGCTAAGTTTGGTAACATCTTCTTCAAGCGCTATGTTAATAACCGATTGATTGCCTACGGTAATCTCCTGGTCGGTATAACCAATGTACGAAAACACCAAAATGGCATTTTCACCAACCGAAATTTTAAAATTACCATCCATATCTGTGGTGGTTCCGTTAGTAGTGCCTTTAATCACTACGTTTACGCCAGGGATGGGCTGCCCATCCGCTTTACTGGTTACTTTTCCGGATACAGTTCTATCTTGCGCAATAGCACTGTTAACCCCCAAAAGAAGCACCATGCCCAACAGGCATTTTTGTAAAACTGTCTTCATATTAGTTCATGTTAAAAGATTAATTTAAAATTACGTAATTAAACCCTACAATTGGACTTAACCAATGGTCAACAATAAGCAAGTTTCCCATATTCCACAATATTTTTAGCTAAACTGCAATGTTTTAACGATAAATAACAAGATGAAAGGAAGTTTAAAAAAGAAATCTGAAATCTGTAGTTTATAGCATATTCGTTGCTGTTCATCTAAAAATTTAGGCATTATGCATTACATAAGGTAAGCTTTGCCTGTATGATGTCTGAAAAAGTTAACTCTTTACCTCAGGGGTTTATTCATTTTCGAAGTTTTAACTATCTTTCGGCAATGAAAAAAAAATCCATCTTAAAGCATAAGGTACTACAGCACACCCTGTTTTGGATATTGTATTTTATATTTAATGTACTGCGCTGGGGTTTATTTTTTAATGATTTTCAGTATTCGCTAGAATCAAACTTAGTTGAGTTCAGCATTCACATTCTTATTGTTTATTTTAATTTGCTGGTATTAATACCCAGGTGGTTCCCCCGCAAGTTTACCTTATACATTTTGTCTTTGCTAGGGGCTACGGCCTTGGTAACCCTGGCACGGATTTTACTTACCTACCAGTTAGTAACTACCGAGGTTTGGAAAGAAGCCAATATTCCCGGGCTCGATTTGTTTGACCCCAATTATTTTATTACAGCTTTTGTGGGCGAACTATACGTAGTAGGCTTTACTATGGCCATTAAATTAGGCATAGATTACATCTCTACCTTGAACAAAACGCGTGAACTGGAAAACAAAAAACTTGAAGCCGAACTCTCTTTTTTACGTTCGCAAGTGCAACCTCATTTCTTTTTTAATACGCTAAATAATTTATATTCCCTTACACTTTCTAAATCTGACAAAGCCCCTGACACCATCCTAAAGCTTTCTGAGTTAATGAGTTACGTTATTTATCAAGGCAAACAAGCCCGAGTAAAATTACATAACGAAATTAAACATATTCAAGATTACCTGGATTTAGAAAAACTACGTTATGGTACTAAGTTAAATGTGAATTTTGAAATTGAAGGAAGCATAGATGCCTATTACATGCCTCCTTTAATATTGATTCCATTTGTAGAAAATTGTTTTAAACATGGCGATACCGCAGCAGCAAGTATTCCTATTTCTATACATATCTTGGTGCTTAAAAACCGGTTGCATTACAGGGTAAACAACCGGGTACAAGCAAACAATTACCAACCACACGACAAACGCAGTGGTATTGGCAT
>JALWRJ010000563.1 GCA_026994125.1 Cyclobacteriaceae bacterium
AATAATTTTCATCAATTTTAACACTATGCACAGGCTTATTACTAGCCACCTGGCTCCATTGAGCCGTGGGTTGCAACCGTTGCTTTTGGCCGTTAATGTACACATCTACCGGCATGGCAAATCCTGCCACCACCTGGTTCCATCGTACATATAAATTGTTTTTATCAATGTAATATTCCAGCACCGGCACACGGGTGTCGCGCAAATATTGGTTAAAAAAAGCGGCCAGGTGCAGTCCAGTTGCCTGGCTTACATAGGTTTCAATTTGCTGTGTAGTTACGGTTTGGTGGTAAAAGGTTTTGTTCATGCCCCGCAACACATGCTGCCAAAGGCTGTCGTTTGCTACCCAGGTTCTAAGGGTATGCAACATATTGGCTCCTTTGTAGTACATATCGCCCGATCCACTTTGGTTTACGCCATAAGGCCCAATAATGGGTATATCGTTTAAAATGTTTTTGCGTGTGCCTATTACATATTGAGCGCTCGCTTCTTTGCCATAATAATAATCTAAAAATAAGTTTTCTGCATAAGCCGTAAAGCTTTCGTGTATCCACATATCGGCAATATCCTGGTAGGTAATATTGTTGGCAAACCACTCGTGCCCACTTTCGTGTATAATTATAAAATCGAACTTGAGGCCCCACCCGGTATGGCTTAGGTCTCGGCCCAGGTAACCATTTTTAAATCCGTTGCCATAAGTTACCGAGCTTTGATGCTCCATGCCCAGGTAAGGCACCTCCACCAGCTTATAACTGTCTTCATAAAAAGGATAAGGCCCAAACCAATACTCAAAAGCCTCCAACATTCGCTTTACATCGGCAAACTGCTTTTTCGCTTTTTTAAGGTGGCCACGCAGCACGTAATAGTCGCAATCAAGAGGCCCTTTTTCACCGTTATATTGCTCACCAAAATGTACATAATCGCCAATATTCATATTTACCCCGTAGTTATTAATGGGGTTGCTCACAAACCAATGAAAGGTGCGGGTGTTGTCGTTATGCTCCTCTACCTTCCGTAACCTACCATTCGATACATCCATAAGCGGCTTGGGTACGTTTATACTAATAAGCATGCTGTCGGGCTCATCGTACATGTGGTCTTTGCACGGCCACCACAGGCTGGCACCATCGCCCTGGCAGCTGGTAGCTATAAATGGGTTGCCTTTGGCATCGTGGCTCCAGGTTACGCCCCCGCTCCAGGGTGGCCGCTTGCTTACCTGGGGTTTGCCTTCATAAAATACATTAATGTTTAACACCTCACCTACCGGTTGTGTATGATTAAATGCAATAAAATAGGCGTTGCCATCGCGCGTATAAGCCAGTTCTTTATTGGCCTGGGTTACCTTGGTTATGTGCAATGGGGGTTGCAAATCTATTTGCATACGTTGGCCGGGGGTTAGTACTTTGTACTTAATTGTATTTTGGCCCGATATAAACCGACCCTCAATATCTACCTTAATTTGTAAATGGTAGTAGGTTAAGTCCCACCAGGCACGTTCGGGGGTAATAGAGCCACGCAGGCTATCCTGACGGCTAAAACTTTGGGCATGTAAAAGCGAAGGGAATAGCCACAGTGCTATCCATATAAGAGCAGATGGTTTTCTCATGCTATAAAGGTTGGTAAAAAATGCCAGACTTCAAATAGTTATATAGATAGAATTTTACACCTAAAAGTAATCTTAGGCCTACAATTTTGAGATCGACTGATTAAAATCTGTTAAAATAACTACACTTTAATTAAAAAATTTTAACGAACTGATAAAAGTCATTTTTAAATAAGACTATTTGGTCTTATTTTATGGTGTTTTTAAAGGAATTTAAGTTAAAAATACCAACCATTGTAACACCTTAATTTTATACGTATGCTATCCAAAAAACAAGCCAAAGCATTTTTTCTGGGCGGCACTATTTTGTTTTCGGTTATATTTATCGGACTGTCGGTAGAAACCGTTACCAAATCGATGCCGGCTCAAACCAATGCAGACCAAATTACCCAGGCCGTTAGCCGGGGAAAAGCTATTTGGGAAAAGAACAATTGTATGGGGTGCCACACCATTTTGGGTGAAGGTGCCTATTATGCTCCGGAACTCACCCGTGTGTATTCACGTAAGGGCGAGTCGTACATTAAAACGGTACTCATGTCTAAAACACCCTGGGCGCCACGAGGCCGAAAAATGGTGGCCTACGGGCTAAGTGAATCGGAGGCGAACGATGTAGTAGCCTTTTTTAAATGGATTAATGAGATGGATTTAAACGGTTTCCCTCCACAGCCCGATCCGGAACTAACTAAATAATATGCACCTTAAAATATCTTTACCATGAAATATAAATCACAAAAAGTAGCCTATTGGTTTTTTGCTTTAAGCATGCTGCTTATTGTTTTACAAATTACTTATGGCTTTATTATGGGTTTTGCCCACATGGGTTTTGACGGCCTGCATAATGTAGTGCCTTTTAATGCCGCTCGTGCCACACATAACAACCTGCTGGTGGTGTGGTTGCTATCTGGCTTTATGGGGGCTGCTTACTACATTATACCCGAAGAAGCCCAAAACGAGCTGGCCTCGGTTAAGCTAGCCTATATTCAACTAATTAGCTTTGCCTTGGTGGGTGTAGCTGCCATTATTGGTTTTCATCTTAATTGGTGGGAGGGCCGTAAATTCCTCGAAATACCCCG